>NZ_CP054856.1:900000-1150000 GCF_018417475.1 Novosphingobium decolorationis | reverse complement strand
GGACCGGAAGGTCCCAGAGCCGGATACGGGTCTGTGCGGGACCTTCCGTCATTACGTCAGCCTTCCTTCTTTTCCTTGCGGAAGTCGTCGTGGCAGCCCTTGCAGGCCATGCCGACGTTGCCGAAGGCTTCCTTGGTGGCGGCCGCGTCTTCGCTCTGGGCGGCGGTGCGCAGCGCCATGGTCGCGTCGATCAGCTTGGTGGCGGCGGCCTCGAAGTCCTCGGGACGTTCCCAGACGGTGGGAAGCGCGTCGGTTTCCTCACCCGATTCCGGGCCGGTGCCGGCGGGGAAGAGGGCGGGGATCTTCTGGGCGGCGGTGACCATCGCGGTCGCGTTCTCGCCGATGTCCTCGAAATCGGGGCTGCTCTCGTCGAGCTCGGCCTTGTTGGCCTTCATCGCCTTGGCGAGCGACTTGAAGTTGTCCTCGCGCGCCTCGATCGTGGCTTCGGCGTCAACCGCACCGATCGAGGGATCGACGCTGGCGGCCTCGGTCGGATCGCCGGCGGGCTCCGAGCCGCTGCAGGCCGAGAGCGAAAGGGCAAGGGCGAGGGCGGGCGCGGCAAGCCCGGTGACAGACTTCAAGGCCATGTGCGGTTCTCCTGTTGCGTATTTTGACGGCGTTATACCGAAAGTCCGGAACGAATGAAGTGACAGAATGTTGCAGCTGCGAAGCAAAAGGCTTTGGCCTTCGTGTCTTGCAGCACCATGACAGCCTGTCAGGTGCTGGGCGCCGGGAACGGGACAGCCTCTTGTGGCCAGTCGGCAAAGGGCTGGCGCAGCGCGTCCCAATCGGCGGGAAAGCGAAGGTTGAGTGCGGTAAGGGGGACACCTTCGAGCCGGGATGCTTCGTGGCCCTGACCCTGCGTGTCGACGAAGACGAAGGCATCGCCGGGCCGGGCGATCGCTTCGCGCAAGGGCCCGCCGGTCACGCGGATGCGCAGGGCGCCTGCGAGGATGAGCTGGAAGCTGCCGCAGCCTCGGGAAGTATGGAAGGGGTCGACAAGCGGTCCGCTGTCCCAGACCAGCGTGCGCCAGCCGGGGGTGGAGAACGGGGGATCGCCATAGGCCGGGGCCGTTCGTAACGTGACGGGGGCCAGGCAGGAATGTCCGTCCGCCCGGGCGTAGACCACATGAACCGCCATTCGTGCTCCCTCCTGCCGTGAAGGGAGGCTAGGCGCTGTGCGCGCGCGGCGCGAGAGGCGATTGCGGCCCTGTTCAGCGCATGGATATGCGAAGAGGGAGGGGCCCGCTTGGGCGCCCTCCCTCCGGCACGGATCTTGCGTCCCGAAGGACGGTGGTGCTGGCCTGGCGCCTTAGAGCGCGATCACGCCGCCATCGTCCTTGGTGATCGCGACCACCGCCGAGCGGGGGCGCGAGGTGGCCGACGCGTTGGTCTGGCTTTCGGGCCAGTGGCTGGTCACGTTACCGGCATCGCCGCGTTCGCCCGGGTGCTGGATGCCCACGAAGAGCGTGCGGCCATCGGGCGTCATGTCGACGCCGGTGATCTCGCACTCGACCGGGCCGACGAGGAAGCGGCGCAGCGAGGCGGGGGTGGCGAGGGCGCCGACGTGCGTGCCCTGGGTGGTGGTCTGCGCGCCATCGGTGTTGGTGACGGTGAAGGCGTTGCCATCGCCCACGGTGCCGGGCATCGCGGCCAGCATCATGCAGTTGGTCACGTCGGTCATCGCGCCATCGTCGGTCTGGATCCAGAACACCGGATTGAACTGGCCCGAGACCGCGCTCTCGCGCGAGAAGTAGGCGCCGTCCGGGCTCGAGAAGTCGTTGCTGGTGTCCAGGTCCGAGATGTTGATGTTGGTCTGCTCGAAGGCGGTGTCGCAGTCGAGCGTGTCCGCACCGAACATGTAGATGTCCCAGGCGAAGGTGCGCGCCGCCGTGGTGTCGCCGTCCTCGCGCAGGCGCACGATGTGCCCGTTGGGGTTGCCCGAATTCCAGTACGAGCGCGGGTTGGCCGCGTTGGTGCCGTCGACCGGGCGGTTGGAGTTGTTCGAGTTGGTGAGGGTCAGGTAGATCTCACCCGTGACCGGGTTGCCCGCGGTCCATTCCGGGCGGTCCATCGGAGTGGCGCCCAGCGCGTCGGCGGCAAGGCGCGGGTTGATCAGGATGTCGGCCTGGTCGGCGAAGGTGTACGCGGGATAGCTGCCCGAGGCGGGGCGCGGCGGGACCTGGCCAAAGACGAGGGGGAGCCACTCGCCGGTGCCGTCCGCGTTGAAGCGCGCGACGTAGAGCGTCCCGTGGTCGAGGTACTTGTCGCCCACCGCGAGGCGGTCGGCGTTGTCGGCATCGCCGGCGTTCCAGTTCGCGTTGGAAACGTACTTGTAGAGGTATTCGCCGCGCGAATCGTCGCCCATGTAGGCACCGACCGGCTGCCCGGCGACGGCGCGCACGAAGGCGCCTTCATGGCCAAAGCGGCCAAGCGCGGTGCGCTTGCGCGGCGTCGAGGTGGGATCGTAGGGATCGATCTCGACGACCCAGCCGAACTGGAAGGGCTCGTTGCGGAAGTCCTCGGTGGCATCGGCGCCCAGGATCGTCGCGTTCCAGCGGGTGATCGTGGTGTCGGTGGTGGACGCGCTCGACCAGCGGTAGTTGCCGTTCGTGCTGCGCACGCCGTAGCGCTGGAGCGAGGTCAGCTGCGCGGGGGTGCGGTTGGCGTCATCACCGCTGTCGCGGCGGAAGTAGCCCGCCCAGTTTTCCTCGCAGGTGAGGTTGGTGTGCCAGGCCGAGATGCCGTTGGCGCAGTTGTTGATGGTGCCGCGCCCGCTCGTGCCATTGGCGGAATAGGCGGTGCGCATCCAGGCCGAGCCGGCCGCCGGGCCCGACAGCGTCATCGGCGTGTTGGGGGTGATGCGGCGGTTGAAGCTGCTGTCCTGAACGTACGACCAGGTGCGGTTGCCGCTGTCGACATATTCGGCGACCGAGACGCCGTGGCACTCGATCTCCTTGCGCACTTCATCGAGCGGACGCGCGCCGCCGATGGTCGTGGGGCCAGCCGGGTGGAGGTACTCCTCGGTGATGTTCTCGTGGTTCTGCACCATGAGGCCGCGGGTGTTGGCCATGTCGTCGGGCGCGCCGGCGGCGGAGAGGCCGAAGTAGTGCAGCGCGTCGGCGTGGTCGCCGATGCGGTTGGCAAAGTCGGTGTCGGTGCCGTCGTTGGCATAGGCCGAGGTCGCGGCGGTGAGCGGATCGCCCAGGCGCGTCATGACCGTGACCGAGTAGCCGGTGGGCACGACGACCGTGTCGGCGAGGCTGTGCTCGACCGCGGTGAAGCCCAGGACCGCAGGCGAGACGCGCACGTAGGTCACGGCCTTGCGCTCGATGCCGTCGCTGGTGGTGGCGATGAAGGTGAATTCGAGGTCGGTGGCCTCCTCGACGGCGGGCGCGAGGAACGTCGCGGTGGTGCCGTCAAGCGTCAGCTCGACATCCGGGCCGTCGGTCTGGACCCAGGTGGTGGAGCTTGCCGATCCGGCGACCACGGTGCCGGTCAGCGTGACGACACGGCCCGCGCTGGTGGCCGCGTTGGTGCCCGCGTTGACGATGATGCCCGCATCGGAGCCTGTGTCGTCATCGTCGCAGGCGGCCAGCATCGCGGTGCCCATCAGCGCCATGCCGGTGGCCTTGGCGCCGCCCATGATGGTCTGGCGGCGCGAGAAGCGGTTGTCCGCAAGCGTTTCGAGCGAAGGCGTGGTGGTATCGTTGGTGTCGACGTCGCCGTCGCTGTAACCGCAGGCAGGATCGAGAGGTGTCATGCTGGAAGAGCCCCATCCATTTGAAGATGGCGCTCCAGTTAAGCGGGGATTGTGTCAGTCGAACGCAAGTTTGATGGCGAATGCGTGACTGTTCTTTTGCTACGCTTCTCTTTTTCTGTGACAGGCGTCTACTTGAAAGCTTCGCGGGAAGGAGGCGGGCACGCCGGGATCGGATCACCAATCAATCGGCACCCGATTGGCCTCCCCTTCGCGCAAACGGGCCGGGATCTACCTTTGGAGCCTTTGCGAGAAGTGTGTGAAAGGTCCGGAAAAGCGGCGTTTTTCGGGATTTTCTTGACTTCTTCGGCGGCCTCCACTAAGCAGCGTCCTTTCAGGAAAACCAGTTTCTTACGGAGTGCCCATGGCGCGCGTTACCGTCGAAGATTGCGTCGACAAGATCCCCAACCGTTTCGATCTCGTTCTGCTTGCCGCACAGCGTGCGCGCGAGATCTCGGGTGGCGCCGAGCTCACCGTCGACCGCGACCGTGACAAGAACCCCGTCGTTGCCCTGCGCGAGATCGCCGAGCAGACCGTGGTCCCCACCAACCTCAAGGAATCGCTCGTCACCTCGATGCAGCGCGTGCTGCCCGACGACGACGACGAGATGGACGAGATCGGCTCGCTCAGCCAGTCGGCCGAGGCCCTGCGCATCACGGCCTCTGCGCCCACGCGCAACACCTCGATCGGTGGCGATTACGACGGTTGATCCTCGCCGCTTGACCTCCCCGGCCTGACGCGCAAGACATTGCGATGTGGCCGGGAAGAAACGAACTTTGCCCCGCATTGCGGGTTTGACCGGGGGATCGCCTGATACGAAGGGCGATCCCTCTGGCGCATTGGGCGCCACCATCGCGATCTACAGCGTCAAGGGCGGCGTCGGCAAAACCACCTTCGCCAGCAACCTGGCCTGGTGCTCGGCGCAGATCTCCGGGCACAGGACATTGCTGTGGGACCTTGATGCCGCAGGTGGTTCGGGGTTTCTCTATGGGCTGGAACCCAAGGGGACGAAGCCCGCGCACGATGTCTTTGCCAAAGAGCGCGCGCCCGAAAAGCTGATCCAGAAGACCGGCTATTCGCGCATCCACCTGTTGCCCGCCGACGAATCCATCCGCGCGATTGACGCGCGCCTGACCGAGATCGGCAAGAGGCGGCGTCTGGCGAAGCTGACCCGGGCGCTGGGCGCGGACTACGCGCGCGTCATTCTCGACTGCCCGCCGGTGATCAACGAGCTTTCCGCCCAGATCGTGCGCGCGGCCGATCTTGTCATCGTGCCGCTGCCGCCATCGCCGCTTTCCACACGCGCCTTCGATCTTGTCGTACGCGAGATCGCCGGGAACACCCGGCGCCATCCGCCGATCCTGCCGGTGCTCTCGATGCTCGACATGCGCCGCACACTCCACCGCGAGGTGCGCGAGCAGCATCCGGGCTGGCCAGCGGTGCCCTATGCGAGCGCGCTGGAGCAATGTGCGGTGCAGCATCGCCCGGTCGGCGAGATCGCACCGGGCAGCCCGGCCGCGCGCGCCTTTGCAAACCTGTGGGGTGCCATCGAGCGCAAGCTGGCCGAACGGCGCGGCTGATCTGGTCGCACATCCGAATGGCGAGGAGGGCGTTCGCCGTCTTTTCGCAGCTGTACACCTGCGCTAGCGTCCCTGTTGCACAGCAAGGGGCATGAAATGAGCACGAATGTCGAAGGCCACCTGGCCGAGGCGGACGGACACACGCACGAGACCGCCTGTCTGAATTGCGGAACGGCGCTGAGCGGTCCGTACTGCGTGCAGTGCGGCCAGCACGCGCACCTGCACCGCACGATCGGTGCGCTGTTTCACGACATCCTGCACGGGGTCCTCCACTTCGAGGGCCGGACCTGGGCAACGCTGCCCAGGCTCGCCTGGAAGCCGGGCGAGCTGACCCGCGCCTATATCGAAGGCGCGCGGGTGCGTTTCGTCTCGCCCATGGCGATGTTCCTGTTCTCGGTCTTCGTGATGTTCGCGGTGTTCCAGATCATGGGCATCGCGCCGCCGGTCGATACGGGAGGCGCGATGCAGGCCCAGTTCCACGGGTTGGAGGAGGACCTCAAGGACCAGCGGGGGAACCTGGAGAAGGCGCGCGGTTTCACCCGGCCCGGATCCCCCGAACGGGCCAAGATCGACAAGGAACTGGCCGCCAATGCCGAGGAGCAGGAAAAGCTGCGCGCCTTTCCGAGCTACACCCGCGAGGCCGAGAGCGAGGCGCGCTTCAATTCGCTCCATTCGGGCTGGAAGCGGCTCGACAAGGGCATCGACAAGTGGCGCCAGAACCCGGGCCTCATGCTCTACAAGCTCCAGACGAGCGCCTACAAGTTCTCCTGGCTGCTGATCCCGCTGTCGGTGCCCTTCGTGGCGCTGCTGTTCCTGTGGCGGCGGCGCTTCGGCCTCTACGACCACGCGGTCTTCGTGACCTATTCGCTCGCTTTCATGTCCTTCATGGGGATCGTGCTCACCATCGCGAGCGGGCTGGGCGTGCCCTCCACGTGGCTGGTGAACATCTTCACCTTCGCTGCGGTGATCCACATCTACCGGCACCTGAAAGGCACCTACGAGCTTTCGCACCGCTCCACCGTGTGGCGCTGGCTGGTGCTCCTCGTCTTCATCGGCGTGATCGCCCTGCTGTTCACGATGATCCTGCTCTTCCTCGGCCTGGTCGGCTGAGGAAGGCCAATATGCTGCGGGCAGCAAAAAGGGGCGTCAGGGTAAACCCGGCGCCCCTCCTGCATTCCCCTCTCGGGAACCGTTAGCCCCTCTCGGGAACCATAGGCGGGATCAGAAAGCCATACCGGCCATCAGGCCCCTTGCGGCTGCGTGCCGCCGGAAAAGCGCTTGCCCGACTTGGGGATCGAGGAGCCGGTGACCGGGCGGACCGAGGAGGGACCACGCGGGTCGCTCGGACGGTCGATGGAGCCCTTGTCCATCAGTTCCTTGATCTCGTCGCCCGACAGCGTCTCGTATTCGAGCATGGCCTGCGCCAGCAGCTCGAGCTGGTCGCTCTTTTCGGTCAGGATCTGGTTGGCGCGGACATGGGCGTTGTCGATCAGCGCGCGGATCTCGCTGTCGATGAGCTTGTTGGTCTCATCCGAGGCCATCGTGCGGTTCGAGCCGCCCATGCCGAGGTAGCCTTCCTGGCTTTCCTCGTACTGGAGCGGGCCCAGCTTGTCCGACATGCCCCATTTGGTCACCATCGAGCGTGCGAGGCTGGTCGCGTACTGGATGTCGCCCGAAGCGCCCGAGGACACCTTGTCGTGGCCGAAAATTAGCTCTTCCGCCACGCGGCCGCCCATCGCGACCGAGAGGTTCGCGAGCATCTTGTCGCGGTGGTAGGAATAGCTGTCGCGCTCGGGCAGGCGCATGACCATGCCGAGAGCCCGGCCGCGCGGGATGATCGTCGCCTTGTGGATCGGGTCCGAGGCGGGCTCGTTCAGCGAGACGATGGCGTGCCCGGCCTCGTGGTAGGCGGTCATCTTCTTCTCGTCCTCGGTCATGACCATCGAGCGGCGTTCCGCGCCCATCATGACCTTGTCCTTGGCGTCCTCGAATTCCTGCATGGCGACAAGGCGCTTGTTGCGGCGCGCAGCGAGGAGAGCCGCCTCGTTGACGAGGTTGGCAAGGTCCGCACCCGAGAAACCGGGCGTGCCGCGGGCAATGACGCGTGCGTTGACGTCGGGCGCCAGCGGCACCTTCTTCATGTGGACGGCGAGGATCTGCTCGCGGCCCTCGATGTCGGGCACGGGCACCACGACCTGGCGGTCGAAGCGGCCCGGACGCAGCAGCGCGGGGTCGAGCACGTCGGGGCGGTTGGTCGCCGCGATGATGATGATGCCTTCGTTGGCCTCGAAGCCGTCCATCTCGACCAGCAGCTGGTTGAGGGTCTGCTCGCGCTCGTCGTTCGAATTGCCCAGGCCATGGCCGCGGTGACGACCGACCGCGTCGATTTCGTCGATGAAGACGATGCACGGCGCGTTCTTCTTGGCCTGCTCGAACATGTCGCGCACGCGGCTTGCGCCCACGCCCACGAACATCTCGACGAAGTCCGAACCCGAAATGGTGAAGAAGGGCACGCCCGCCTCACCCGCGATCGCGCGGGCGAGCAGGGTCTTGCCGGTGCCGGGCGAGCCGACGAGAAGGGCGCCCTTGGGGATCTGGCCGCCGAGCTTGGAGAAGCGGGTCGGGTCCTTCAGGAACTCGACGATTTCCTCCAGTTCCTCGCGCGCTTCATCGATCCCTGCGACATTTTCAAACGTCACGCGGCCCGAGCGTTCGGTCAGCATCTTGGCCTTGGACTTGCCAAAGCCCATCGCGCCCGAGCCGCCGCCCTTCTGGACCTGGCGCAGCGCGAAGAAGGCGATGCCGATCAGGAGCAGGAAGGGCAGGGTGTTGGCGAGGATGTAGACAAGCATGCTGCCCTGTTCGGGCGCCTTGCCGGAAACCTGCACGCCCTGTTCCTCCAGCAGCGGGAGAAGCGTGGTGTCGGTGCCGACGGGAACGGTCGAGAAGCTGTCGCCGTTGCGCATCTTGCCGTCGATCCGGTCCTGCCCGATCTCGACCTGCGAAATGCTGCCTTCGGCCACCTTGTCGCGGAAGTCGGAGTAGGGAATCGTCGTCCCGGTCGTCTCCCGGGCGCTGAACATGGATACCACCATGAGCAGGGCCAGAAAGATGCCGCCCCAGACGAGGAGGCTCTTGACCCATGGATTGCCGTTGGGCTGGTCGTCGTTCATGTGTGTAGTACCTGTCCTTTCGCTCCCTAATGTAGGTGAGCGGGGCTGAATCGCAAGTTAGCGCGCCTATAGTTGGCGAACCTTTCGCCCGCCACCTGCGGGTGTGAACAAGTGTGGCCGGGAAGGTGAGGGCCACCTGTGGCGCAAATGCCCGGCCTTATCCGCCAGATGAACAGCGAAATGCGGTTTCACTTGCCAATCTTGTGCAATGCAGCATCCTTCTCCGCTTCGGGGGTTTCGCGAAGGTGCGGCAAGATGAGGGGGATGACGTGAGCGAGGGACGCGATTCGCTGTGGAACGAGGATCTGGCGCCCAGCGGGCCGGAGCAGCGCACCTGGCGCTGGTACCATTTTGCCGCGCTGTGGGTGGGCATGATCGTGGCGGTGCCGACCTGGATGCTGGCGGCAGGGCTGATCGAGCAGGGCATGTCCGCGCTCCAGGCGACCAGCGTGGTCATCCTGGGCAACGTGATCATCCTCATCCCCATGCTGCTGATCGGGCACCCCGGCGCGCGCTACGGCGTGCCCTTCGCGGTGCTGGTGCGCGCCTCCTTCGGGACCGTGGGCGGGCGCCTTCCGGCCGCGGCCCGCGCGCTCGTCGCCTGCGGGTGGTACGGCATCCAGACCTGGATCGGGGGCGAGGCGCTCCTCACCCTGCTGGGCATCTTCCTCGGCGCGGACATGCGCGGAAGCCCGCTGCCTTTCTTCGGCATTGGCCTGGGTGAACTGCTCGCGTTCCTGGCGTTCTGGACGATCCAGCTGGCCTTCGTGCGCAAGGGCATCCTCACAATCAGGCGTCTGGAGACCTGGACCGCGCCCTTGAAGATGGTGGCCTGCTTCGGCCTCCTGTGGTGGGCGCTCGATGCCGCAGGCGGTGTCGGGCCGATCTTCTCCAGCCCCTCGGCCTTCGTTCCGGGCGGCGCGCGCGAAGGCGAGTTCTGGCTGGTCTTCCTGCCCTCGCTCACCGCCATGGTCGGCTTCTGGGGGACGCTGGCACTCAACATTCCCGACTTCACGCGCTTCGCCAAAAGCCAGAAGGACCAGATGATCGGCCAGACGCTGGGCCTGCCCCCGACGATGGGCCTTGTCGCGCTGATCAGCGTGATGACGACCTCGGCGACGGTGGTGATCTACGGCGAGGCGATCTGGGATCCGGTGCAACTGGCCGGAACGCTCTCAGGGCCCTTCGTGCTGCTGGGTCTCATCGTCATCGCGGTCGATACCGTCTCGTGCAACATCGCGGCGAACCTGGTGTGCTCGGCCTATGACTTTGCCGCGCTCTACCCCACCCGCATCTCCTACCGCACCGGGGCGCTGTTCACCGCCTTCATCGGCCTGTTCATGATGCCCTGGAAGCTCCTGGAGAGCACCAACGGCTACATCTACACCTGGCTCACCGGCTACGGCGCGCTGCTCGGGCCCATCGCGGGCATCCTCATTGCCGACTACTGGCTGGTGCGCGGAACACGGCTCGACGTCGAGGGGCTCTACCAGGAGCACGGGCCCTATCGCTATGGCAATGGCTGGAACCCCAAGGCCCTGATCGCGCTGGCCGCGGGCATCGCGCCCAACGTGCCGGGCTTCCTTGCCGTCTCGTTCCCGGCGAACTTCGCCGGCGTGGGCTGGTTCTGGGGGCAGGTCTACACCTACGCCTGGTTCGTCGGCGTGCTGGTGGCGCTGGGCGTCTATGCCGGGCTCATGCGGATGGGCGTGCAGGAGGTGCCCGCCGGGGAAGTCCAGGCCGCAGAATAAAGAGATTCCGAGGGCCATCGCCCTCGGGCTCCCCATACTGTCGACCTCACCTTTCGCAGCCGCCGTGGCGCGCGAGAGGTGAGGTCGCCCGTTTTGGGGTCAAGGGGCGATGGCCCCTTGGAAAATATCTTCTTAGTCCGAAACGAACCCACCGCGCGGATCGTCGGCATCGAGGTCCGAGAACTTCGTGATGCGCGCCTCGAACTTCAGGCGCACGCGGCCGGTGGAGCCGTGGCGCTGCTTGGCGACGATCAGTTCGGCAAGGCCGGTGACCTGCTCCATGCGCTGGCGCCAGGCTTCCCACTTGTCGACCACGTCTGGCGGATCGCCTTCGGCGGGGAACTTGGGCTCGGTCGCGTTGACGTAGTAGTCTTCGCGGAAGACGAACCAGACCATGTCGGCGTCCTGCTCGATCGAGCCGGATTCGCGAAGGTCGGAGAGCATCGGCTTCTTGTCCTCGCGGCTTTCCACCGCGCGGCTGAGCTGGGAGAGCGCGATCACGGGCACTTCCAGTTCCTTCGCCAGCGTCTTCAAGCCACGCGAAATTTCCGAAATTTCGTTCACGCGGTTGTCGTTGGCGCGGCCCGAGCCGGAGAGCAGCTGCAGGTAGTCGATGATGATGAGGCCGATGTTGTAGCGGCGCTTCAAGCGGCGCGCGCGGGTGCGCAGCGCGGCGATCGAGAGGCCCGGCGTGTCATCGATGTAGAGCGGCAGCTCGGCGAGGCGCTGGCTGGCAAAGGAGAGCTGCTGGAAGTCCTCGCGGCTGATCTTGCCCATGCGCAGCGCTTCGGAGCTGATGCCCGACTGTTCGGCCAGGATACGCGTGGCCAGCTGGTCGGCGCTCATTTCCAGGCTGAAGAAGGCGGTCGGCGCGCCCACCGAGCGGCGCGGCTCGATCCCCAGGGCCATGTCGTCGACATAGCGCTGCGAGGTGTTGAACGCGATGTTGGTGACGAGCGAGGTCTTGCCCATGCCGGGACGTCCGGCCAGGATGATCAAGTCGGAATCGTGAAGGCCACCGATCTTGGAGTTGACCGATTCAAGACCGGTCGTCTTGCCCGAGATGTTGCCGCCCGAATTGAACGCCTTCTCGATGTTGAAGATCGCGGTGTGGGTGGCCTGCGCGAAGCTCTTGGCCTCGTTGGCCGAGGCGGCGCCTTCTGCCACCTTGTAGAGCGCGGCTTCGGCCTGTTCGATCTGCTGCTGCGGCTCGACCGCCTCGGAGGTGTCCATCGCCCCTTCGACGAGGGTGCGGCCCACCGTGATCAGTTCGCGCAGGAGCGCCAGGTCGTAGATCTGGTCGGCCAGCTCGCGCGGGGCCAGGAGGCCCTGTCCGTCGGCGGTGAGGCGGGCGAGGTAGGACACGCCGCCCAGCGCTTTCAGCTGTTCGTCGGCTTCGAAATAGGGGCGCAGCGTGACCGGAGTGACCACCGCCTTGCGGTCGAGCAGGGTGACGATGCGCTCGAAGATGCGGGCGTGGACGGGCTCGAAGAAGTGCTGGGGGCCCAGCTGGGTCTGGAGTTCTTCCAGCACGCGGTTGTCGATCAGCAGCGCGCCCAGGAACGCGGCTTCGGCCTCCACGTTCGAGGGAAGGGCGCGCGCGCCCTGCGTGTCGTCGCTCGAGACTTCGGCGAGTTTGAGAACGTCCTGCTGTGCCATAAGCCTTCCCCAATGCGCCCGCACGCGCCAGCGGGCAAGGGGGCGACGCGCAGGCGATGGCGAATTTTTTCCCCAGCTTGTGGATGGGGCGTGGCAAGGGCACCAAAGGTCAGGGTTGCCCGGTCCTGCTGCAAGCGCGTAAGGCCAGAGGAATCATGGCGGACCCGCGCATCTCTCATATCGAACTCGACGATACCACGATCCTGTGGCGCAATGCCGATATCGAGCAGGAGCGCCGGATCGCGATCTTCGACCTGATCGAGGACAACCTGTTCAAGCCGCTGCGCGCCTACGAAGGCGGGCACGAGGGGCCCTACCACCTGCATCTTTCGGTACGCGACGGGCGGCTTTCGATGCAGGTTTCGGACGAAAAGGGCGCCGAGCTGGAAACGCTGGTGCTGGGCCTGGCGCGCTTTCGCCGGCCCATCCGCGAATACTTCGCGATCTGCGAGAGCTACTACCAGGCGATTCGCAAGGCCACCGCGCAGGAGATCGAGACCATCGACATGGCCCGGCGCGGCATCCACAACGACGCCGCCGAACTCCTGATCGAACGTCTCGACGGCAAGGTCGAGACCGACCATCCGACCGCGCGGCGTCTGTTCACGCTGATCTGCGTGCTCCATATCCGTGGTTGACGATTGTTAACGATCGAAGACGATACTTCACACTTACACTGCACGCGCTGACGACAGGTCCCGGGACGCAATCAAGGCATGACATCGCGAAGGAAGAAGGCGGCCGCACGGCTGCGCTGGCTGGTGCGCTTCGTCGTGGTGCTGGCGGTGCTGGGCCTTAGCGGCGCAGGCTGGGCCTGGTACCGGGCGCATAGCTGGCTGCCCGACCGCGCGCTCTATCCCACGCAAGGGGTGGAAATCGGCGCGCGCGACGGCGAGGTCAGCTGGAAGTCGCTGAAGGCCATCGGCGCGGACTTTGCCTATATCGATGCCAGCGCCGGTGTGGACGAGCGCGATCCGCGTTTCGTCGCCAACTTCGAGGCCGCGCGCGGTGCCGGGATGCAGGTGGGGGCGGTCCACCGCTACGATCCGTGCCAACCGGCCGAAAAGCAGGCGGCCAACTTCGTCACCACGGTCCCGCGCGAGGGGGATCTGCTGCCCCCCGCGGTCGAGCTCGACACGCTGGCCGATGGCTGCGCGGGCAAGGTCTCCGACGCGCGGGTCGAAAGTGAGCTGATGACCTTCCTCAACCAGGTCGAAACGCACACCGGCAAGCCCACGATCCTCAAGGTCACGCAAGGCTTCCAGGCGCGCTACGCCATCGCGCGCAAGCTCGACCGTAACCTGTGGCTGGTGCGCGACCGCTTTGCGCCCTCCTACGCGGGGCGTGACTGGATGCTGTGGACGGCCAACAGCGCGCTTTCGACACAGATTGCCCCGGGCGATCTGCGCTGGCTCGTGATAAGGCCCGCGTCATGACGAGGACAACGCCCGATTCCCTTTCCGAGGCCCAGCGCGACGCGCTGCTGGCCCAGGCGCGCGAGGCCGCGCACAGCGCCTATGCGCCCTATTCGAAGTTCCATGTGGGGGCCGCGCTCCTGATGGGAGATGGCTCGGTGGTGACCGGCGCCAATGTCGAGAACGCGAGCTACGGTCTCTCGCTCTGCGCCGAGACGGTGGCGGTCGCCAAGATCCTGTCCCAGCCCGGTGAGGCCGGGCGGCTGGTCGCGGTTGCGGTGACCGGCGGGGCTCCCGGTCATCCGGGCGAGGGCATGGTGGTGACGCCGTGCGGGCGCTGCCGCCAGATGCTCAACGAGGTCGCTCAGCTGGGCGGCACCGACCCGGTGGTGTGGAGCGATGGCGCGGACGGCGTCCTGGAAGAGCCGCTCTCGGTGCTGATCCCGCACGCGTTCGGTCCGGCCAACCTCGCGTAAGCGCAAGCAGTAAGAAGTTTTTTCAAGGGGCCATCGCCCCTTGCCCCCCGAATCGGCGACCTCACCATTCTCGGCCACCGTGGCGCGTGAAAGGTGAGGTCGACAGTTCGGGGAGCCCGAGGGCGATGGCCCTCGGAACTCTCTCTTCTGGCTTATCTCAGCCCGCGTCGCGCTCTTCGAGCCATTCAAGCAGCGCGCCCAGGCAATCCTGGCCCAGCTGCATCGAGCGTTCCGGGCTCCAGGCCTGGCGCGGATCGGCGGCCGGATCGTGGTCCTTGAAGGGCATTTCCAGCGTCATCGAGACGGCACCGAAGCGTTCGGCGACCTGGTTGGTCGACATCGCGAGGTTGCCCTTGCCTGCAGGCGCGGTCGGGTAGCCCAGCTTGCGCTGGAAATCGGGCGTGCGGCGGTCGAGCAGTTCGCCAAAGCGATCATACCCGGCCTTCTGCGCGGGCGTCAGCGAGGGAATGCCCTCGAAGCCGGCGAGGAATGCGGCGGGGATCGCCTCGTCACCGTGGACGTCCATCGCAAAGTCGACCCCGGTCGCGTCCATCGCGTTGCGGATGGCGAGGACTTCGGGCGACTTCTCGGGGGTGGGCTCGGCCCATTCGCGGTTGAGGTTGGTGCCCACCGCGTTCGTGCGCAGGTGCCCGCGGCGCGAGCCGTCCGGGTTGCAGTTGGGCACGATGTGGAAGCTGGCGCGGCGGCGCAGTTCGCGGCCCACCGAGTTCGCCGGATCGGTCAGCAGGTCGAGCGCGCCTTCCATCCACCATTCGGCCATCGATTCGCCGGGATGCTGGCGGGCGTAGAGCCACACGCTGACCGGGCCGGTGCCCATTTCGAGGCAATCGAGCGGCTGGCCGTCGAGCGTGGTGCCCAGCGTGCGCAGCGTCACGCCCTCGCACTGCGCGGCGTCGGCGAGAAGGTCGTGGTGGCGCTCCATCGAGTAGGGCGCGAAGTAGGCGAACCAGGCGAGGTCGGAGCTGGGCGTGTAGCGGATCGTCAGGCTGCCCCCTTCATCGCCCTCTGCGAACGTGCTGGGGGTGCGCGTCCACAGCGCGCGGTCTTCGGAGACGCAGGCGTTGTAGCCGGGCCAGCCCATCGGGTAGGCCGAGCCATTGAGGCCGGTGATCTTGAGCGTCAGCTCGCGGCCCGCTGCGCCCGAGACGCGAAAGTGGAACCACTGGGCGAAGTCGCTCATGTGGTCGCGCTGGATGGCGAGGCGAGCCGTGGCGCCCTCGATCGAGAGCACCTCGATGTTGCCCGCGTCGAAGTCGGCGTGGATCTGTATGTCGGTCATTCTGGTCTTTTCTGTCATTTCACGAGGATGGTTTCGCCCGATTCGCCGGGGAAACCTTCAAGTAGGGCGCGGGCGAGCGCCTGGGCGCTCGCGTCGGGCGCGGCAAGGTCGGATTTGCTCGAAACGATCCGGTGGGCGCGGCCCTCCCACTGGCGCGCACCCGATGCGGCGTCATCGATGGTGAGGAAGAGGCGGGTCTCGATCTGCTCGCCGGGACGCGGCGTGAGGTCGAGGCCGATGCCAAGGCCCACCCCCGATCCGTAGCCACCGGTCCCCGCGCTGCCGCCCACCGAAACCGGCGAGCGGCCGGAGGAGGGCCGGAAACGCTCCTGCTCGAGGCGCAGGCGCGCGACGCTCTGCGCGGTGCCCTCGCCCGCGGAGGCGGGAAGGACGCGGTAGCCTGCGCGGGTCAGCTCGGCGGCGATGGCCGCGCGGTAGGGGGCAAGCTCCAGGCTGCTGGCATCGCTCGTCACGAGCTCGAGGCGCAAGGCCCCGCGCGGGGTGCCGGGCGCTGCGGGCAGGCGGTGGAAACGGGTGACTTCGACAGGCCCCGCCACAGGCGTTGTCGTGCAGGCGGCAAGGCTTGCCAGCACGCCGCCTGCGGTGAGCGCAAGCAGGGGAAAGGGCAGCCTTGGCATTGCGGATCTCCCGGAAAGTGCGGTTCTCCCAAAGGGGAGGGGCGCGTGGATCGTTCGGGCACCGATCGGTGCGTCGATCCCCCTGATGTGGGCGTCCGGGCGCCGGGATGCAAGCGCGCTAATTGGCGGGAAGGGCGCCGTTTTGGGGATCGGGCAGGACTTCGGGCGCCTCGGGGATGCCGATCTCGGTGACGGGCACGGTGACCGGCTCGCCGTCGGGGAAGCGGTCGAGCAGGGCATCGGCAAGCCGCGTCGCGATGGCGGCCTCGCTCCAGTCCTCGTCGCCTTCGTAGGTGGCCATCTCGGCGTTGCCTTCCCACAGCACCTTGCCCTCGGCCCGGTCGCGGATGGTCAGCTCAAGCCGGGT
Organism: Novosphingobium decolorationis; assembly: GCF_018417475.1. NCBI lineage: Bacteria > Pseudomonadati > Pseudomonadota > Alphaproteobacteria > Sphingomonadales > Sphingomonadaceae > Novosphingobium > Novosphingobium decolorationis. Next base: position 1,133,881 of record NZ_CP054856.1, on the reverse strand, counting down.
CGAGACAAGCGCGGTGCGCGGCTTGGACATGTCGACATTGACCGAGAGGCCATAGGCCGTGCCCAGCGTGCCGACCGAGACGGCCGCGGCGCCGCTGACCGGCTTGTGGTCCATCTCGGCGGGGACGAGCACGCGCTGGCGAATCGTGAGCGCGGCGACCTGCGTGTCGGGGCCGGTGGTGTTGAGCGTGTCGTAGCCGGCGGCCACAAGCGAGTTGACCACGGCGGCCTCGAAGCGGGCGCGCTGGGCGGGATTGACCCAGTCCGCCCCCGGCACGGTCTCGGGGCCGTCGTCGTGCGTGTTTTCCTGCGCGGTGGTGACGACCTTGATCGGGCCGTGGCCCAGCGCATCGGCGAGCGCATCGGCGCGCACGAATCGGCTGACCTGGACGCGCCCATCGCGCGGGTCCTTCTCACGATGGCTGGAACGCGGCGCCATCGGTGCGATCGGGCCGCTCCAGCCCGGCCCGCGCCAGCCACCATAGCCCCCGTATCCGCCCCATCCGCCCCAACCGCCATAGCGCGAACCCCAGCCCGGCTGGGCGAGGGCGGGGGAGATCAGGAGGGCGCTGGCCAGCGAAACCGTCAGCACCCGCCCGGCGGCGCGGCGCACAGGGCCAGCGATGGACAGGCGATTCGGCGAAAGATCTCGATAGGCCACGTGCGTCTTTTCCTTGGGGCTGGCGTGTCGGGCGCGATCTGGGTAGGGGAGCGGACCCGCGAAGGCCATAGCATCTGCGTGCGTTGCTGGCAGATGAATGGCCCCGTTTTGCCGTTGCTGGCGCGGCGCGATGCTTGACTCTGTGCGCGCCAACCAGTAACGGGCCGACTTCAAATTTCCGGCGGTCGGTAACCGCCTGACCAACCTGGACGAGACAAGACATGAAGATTCGCAACAGCCTCAAGTCGCTCAAGGGCCGTCACCGCGATAACCGCGTGATCCGTCGCCGTGGCCGCACCTACGTCATCAACAAGACGCAGCCCCGCTTCAAGGCGCGCCAGGGCTGATCTGATTCGCCTGTCCCCGCGGCCTGTCGGCGGCGGGGAAACTTACGGCGGTCGGTCTGTGCACTGATGACATGAGACCCCCGCCATGTGCGGGGGTTTTGCCGTGTCCGGAATAGATGCCGTTGTTTTCGACGTGGGCCGTGTGCTTGTCCAATGGGACATGCGCCGCCTGTTTGCCCAGCTCATCGACGATCCGCAGGAGCTGGAATGGTTCTGCACCACGGTCGTCACCGAGAAATGGCACCATCAGCATGACGAGGGCCGCGAGCTTTCCGAGCTTGTCGCCGAGCGCAAGGCCGAGTTTCCCGGCCACGATCACCTGATCGACGCCTACGCCACGCGCTTCCTCGAGACGATCCCCGGCAATATCCCGGGCTCACACGAGATCGTGCGCGAACTCGCCGCTTCGGGAATGCCGCTGTTCGCGATCACCAACTTCGCCTCGCCCTTCTGGCGCGAATACCGCGCGCAGGAACCGCTCTTCGACCTGTTCGGGGAGATCGTTGTCTCGGGCGATGAAAAGATTGCAAAGCCCGACCATCGCATCTTTGACCTGGCCGCGCAGCGCTTTGGCCACGCGCCTTCGGCCATGCTCTTCATCGATGACAACGCGGCCAATATCGAGGCTGCGGCGGCGCTCGGCTGGAATGTCCATCATTTCCAGGATGCGCCCACCCTGCGCGCCGACCTTGCGTCCCGGGGGCTGCTCGCCTGAGCGCGCGGCGCCTGTCGTCACAGCCTGTGCTTCTGGCTGGAACACATTTCTCCTGTCTGCCTTAACCCTTCTGCAGGGTGTGAAACTTTTATTTCGCACCTGCAGCGGGGGGTCCTTGGCAAGTCCCGTTCTATGTTGCATCACGTGGACAAACGGGAGTCACGATGTCGACGACGAACGCACCGAAGTTTGACGAAATGCTCAACGAGGACGGAACTGTTCGTTCCGCCTATGCCGATTTTCGCAATTGGTACGATGCGCAGGACAAGTCCTGGCTGAAACGACAGGACGGGGAAGCGGAACGTTTCTTCCGGCGCATCGGAATTACTTTCAATGTCTACGGGGAATCGGACGCCGAAGAGCGCCTCATCCCCTTCGACATGATCCCCCGGATCATCACCGCGAAGGAATGGCGCAAGCTCACCAAGGGCATCGAGCAGCGCGTGCGCGCGATCAACGCCTTCCTTCAGGACCTTTACCACCGGCAGGAAATCATCCGCTCCGGACGCCTCCCGATCAGCGCCTTGCGCAACAACGAGGCGTTCCTCTCGCAGATGATCGGCTTCACCCCGCCGGGCGGCGTCTACACCCACATCGTGGGCATCGACCTCGTGCGCACGGGGCCCGATGAATTCATGGTGCTGGAGGACAATGCGCGCACGCCCTCGGGCGTCTCCTACATGCTGGAGAACCGCGAGACGATGATGGCGATGTTCCCGGACCTGTTCACGCAGATCCCGGTGCGCCCCGTTTCCGACTACCCGCGCCGTCTCGCCCGGTCGCTGCGCGCCTGTGCGCCCGCGGCCTACAACGCGGCCGGGGGCAAGCGCCCGGTCGTCGCGGTGCTGACGCCGGGCATCTACAACTCGGCCTATTTCGAGCACGCCTTCCTCGCCGACCAGATGGGCGCGGAACTGGTGGAGGGCAGCGACCTTCGCATCATGAACGGGCGCGTCGCGATGCGCACGACGACCGGCTACAAGGCGATCGACGTCATCTACCGCCGTGTCGACGATGATTATCTCGACCCGCTCACTTTCAACGCGGATTCGGTGCTGGGCGTGGCGGGCATCATGGACGTCTACCGTTCGGGCGGCGTCACCATCGCCAACGCGCCGGGCACAGGGATCGCCGATGACAAGGCGATCTACAGCTACATGCCCGAGATCGTGGAATTCTACACGGGCGAAAAGCCGATCCTCAACAATGTGCCGACCTGGCGCTGTTCGGAAGCGGATTCGCTGGCCTACGTGCTCGACAACCTGAAAGACCTGGTGGTCAAGGAAGTCCACGGCTCGGGCGGCTACGGCATGCTGATCGGGCCTACCTCCTCCAAGAAGGAGCTGGCCGCCTTCGAGCAGAAGCTGCGCGCCAAGCCCGACAACTACATCGCCCAGCCCACGCTCTCGCTCTCGACGGTGCCGATCTTCACGCGCGAGGGGCTGGCGCCGCGCCACGTGGACCTGAGGCCCTTCGTGCTGGTCTCGCCCGACGGGATCGACATCACGCCCGGCGGCCTCACCCGCGTCGCGCTCAAGAAAGGATCGCTGGTGGTCAATTCCTCGCAGGGCGGTGGCACCAAGGACAGCTGGGTGCTGGAGGACTGATGCTCGGACGTGCTGCCAATGGCGTTTACTGGATGGCCCGCTACCTGGAGCGGGCGGAGAACACCGCGCGCCTGATCGACGTGGGCTTCCACCTCGCGCTCACCGGATCGAGCAAGGATTCGCAGCACGACGAGTGGCGCTCGGTGCTGACGACGGCCGGCCTGATCGAGGATTACGAGGCGCTCTACTCCGATTTTTCCGGCCCGCAGGTGTTCAACTACATCCTGCGCGATCCCGAAAATCCGGGCTCGGTGCTCAAGATGCTCGAATACGCGCGGACCAACGCGCGGGTCGTGCGCACCAGCATCACCAACTCGGTGTGGGAAGCCACGAACGAGGGGTGGATGACGCTCAAGGACATGCTCGCGCGGCCCGTGCGCGAGACGAACCTGGGCGAAGTGCTCACCGCGATCCGGCGCACCGGCACGCTCGTGCGCGGCGCGCTTGAAGGCACCATGCTGCGCAACGAGGTCTACAACTTCGCGCGCATCGGCACCTTCATCGAGCGCGCGGACAACACCGCGCGCATTCTCGATGTGAAGTACTACGTGCTGCTGCCTTCCAACGCCTGGGTCGGCTCCAACCTCGACAACCAGCAGTGGGACACGCTGCTGCGCTCGGTTGCGGGCAACCGGGCCTTCTCCTGGCTCAACGCGGGCTCGATGGACCCGCGCGAGATCGCCCGCTTCCTGATCCTGGATGGCCAGTTCCCGCGCAGCCTGGTGTTCTGCGCCGAGAAGATCCGCAGCAACCTGGCCGGCCTTGCCAAGGAGTACGGCGGAGAGACGTCCGCGCACGAACTCCTGCGCGACAAGCTCTCGCGCCTGCACCAGATCGATGTCGAGGAAATCTTCGACCAGGGCCTGCACGAATTCCTGCAGGACTTCATCACCCGCACCAACGAGGTCGGCGCCGTGATCGCGGCCGACTACCGCTTCACAGAGTAAGGGGCCTTCGTGCTGCTGACCGTTTCCCATACGACCCGCTATGTCTTCGAAGACCCCGTTTCGCATGGATTGCAGCGCCTGCGCCTGAAACCCAAGTCCACCCACGGGCAGGAGGTGCTCGACTGGACGATGGAGCTGACCGGCGCGAAGGTCGAGGCCGAGTACGACGACCAGCACAACAACCACACCGCGCTCGTCTCGCTGGAGGCGGGCGCGCGCGAAGTGATCGTGACCTGCAAGGGCTCGGTGCAGACCTCGATCAGCGACGGGGTCACGGGCATGCATTGCGGGCACATGCCGCTGTGGTGCTTCCTGCGTCCGACCGACCTTACCCGTGCGGGCAACAAGGTGCGCCAGCTCGTCGCCTCGGTCGAGGCGGACCGGGAGGATACGCTCGGGTTCCTCCACGCGCTGTCCTACGCGGTGGGCGAGGCGGTCGAGTACCTGCCGGGCGAGACCGACACGACGACGACGGCCGAGCAGGCTCTCGCGGCGGGCAAGGGGGTGTGCCAGGACCACGCCCATATCTTCATCAGCGCCGGACGCCTGCTCGACATTCCGATGCGCTACGTGGGCGGCTATCTCAAGATGGACGACCGCGAGGAGCAGGAGGCCGGGCACGGCTGGGCCGAGGCGTACGTCCAGGGGTTGGGCTGGGTCGGTTTCGATATCTCCAACAAGGTCTGCCCGGATGAGCGGTACATCCGCGTAGCCACGGGTTGCGATTATCGCGAGGCTGCGCCGGTTACAGGTATTTCCCAAGGCGGCGGCGCGACGAGCCTCGATGTCCATTTGTCGGTGGCGGAGAAGCTGCTAGGAGGACAGCAGCAGCAGCAATCCGGCGACGGGGTGCAGCAGCAGCAGACGGGAAGCGGCTCGGCCTGAAGGTCGATCTGTCCCGTCTGTTCAGGTTACGGGACGTGAGACGTTCGGGGCAGGGCTCCGGCGCTCCTCAGAAAAGTTTGCAGGAACAAGAGCTTCCATGACGTACTGCGTTGGCATGATGCTGGAGCGTGGCCTCGTGTGCATGAGCGACACGCGGACCAATTCGGGGGTCGATAATATCTCGACCTTCCGCAAGATGAACCACTGGGAAGTGCCCGGTGAGCGAATCATCACGATCATGACGGCGGGCAACCTGGCCACCACGCAGGCCGTGATCAGCCAGCTGGAAGAGCGCAACAAGGCCCCTTCGGACCGGCACAACTCGCTGCTCGAGGCCGAGACGATGTTCCAGGTCGCCACGATCGTGGGCAACCTCCTTCACGAGACGATCGCCAGCCGGGTCGAGGACAACGGCCAGCGCGCGGCGGCGGGCACCTTCAGCGCGACGATCATCGTGGCGGGCCAGATCGCAGGGATGGAGCCGCGCCTGTTCATGATCTACCCGGAAGGCAACTTCATCGAGGCGAGTTTCGACACCCCTTTCTTCCAGATCGGGGAGACCAAGTACGGCCGCCCCATCCTCCTGCGCGGCTACGAGCCCGACATGAGCTTCGAGGCGGCGGTGAAGCTGCTGACCGTGTCCTTCGATTCGACCCTCAAGGCCAATCTCTCGGTGGGCCTCCCGCTCGATCTTCTGGTGATCGAGCGCGACCGCTTCACCCCGCTCCACGAGCGGCGCATCGAGGCGGGCGACCCCTATCTGCAGTCGGTTTCGGACGGCTGGGGCGAGGCGCTGCGCCAGGCGTTGGAAGCGCTGCCCGATTACCGCATGGACGGCGATGCGGGTGGCCTGTCGGCCTGATCCGCGAGAGCGCAAAACACCTCCATTTCCGAGTTAGTTGGCGCTGCTAACGCGCCTGCCTGCGTGGTACCCCAAGGCTTCGACTCCCCCACAAGAATGGAGCGGATCATGGGCCTTGGATTGTTCAGAAAAGGTGGCCGCGGGCCTGCGCAGAGCAGTTCGGCGGCGCGCATGCGCGACGTGCGCACCGAAGGGAAGGGCTACTTCCTCGCGGGCAAGGGGCAGTACACGCATGAGGTGGTGCGGCTGGCCCGGGGCCATTCGGCGCTGGCCTGGGGGGCTGAGCCGCCCACAGCCGTGGCGGGGATCGTCACGCATGGGACCAGTCAGGCAAAAGTGCTCGGGCGCGATTTTCTCGCCCGGCTGGTCGAGACCGCGCCCAATGGCTTTGCCTGCAACCGCATCGCCGTCCACATCACGGGCGAAGGCATCGGCTACCTGCCGCCGAGCCTGTCGTCGATCTACGCCGAATGGGCCGAGGACTGGCGCCTGACCCAGACCTTGATCCTGTGCAAGGCGCGCGTTCTCATCAAGCCGGGCAAGGGGCCCCGGCGGCGCCCCTGCGCGCAAGTCATGCTCGACATCGCGCGCCCCTTTGAAATCCGCGCCTTCGGGAGTTGAGGGAAGGGGGCTGGGGGACAGCCGCCGATTAGCGGCAATAGCTCCCGCCGCTCGCTTCCAGGTGGAAGTGGTTGGCATGTGCGGCGTTGTAATCGGGACCCAGCACCATGCCGAACCGCTTGCAGGCGCTCTCGTGGACGACGCGCAGGAAGCGCTTTTCCGCGCCGGATCCCTGTTCCCAGTCGTCCAGGACCGAAATCCGCCGTCCGTCGGCAAGGACGAAGCCGGAGACGTCGATGGCGTTGGCGGTGGCATGGCCCGAACGCTTCGCGGTCCCCGCCACGTTGCGGCAGTTGTAGCTGCCGAAGGTCTCGATCCGCGCGATGCGGCTGCCCAGGATCTGCTCGGCCGCGCGGTCGACGCCAAAGCGCGCCCATCCGGCAAACCCGGTCGCCACCGTGCAGGTCACCGGCCCCAGGTTGGAGAGGCCAAGCGAGGCGGTGTCGCTGGCAAGGCTGGACAGACGCACCGTGTTCACGGTTGAACAGCCCTTGCCGAAGTACTTGTCGTCGAGCGGCTGGAAGGCGGCGTGCTGCGCGCTCAGTTCGCTCAGGCATTGGCCAAAGGCGGGGCTGGGGCGGCTGTAGGCGCGCGATGGCCGCGAGGATTGGGACTGCCGTGCGCTCTCGCGCTGCGAGGCAGGCGGCTGCGGGCTGCCGATGCAGGCGCCGAGCAGGCCCACAAGGGGCAGGATCAGCAGGTTTCTGCGCATGGAACGAGCTTATCACACCTGCGTGGTTAACGTGAGGTTGCTCACTCAACCCGTGGAGATCGCTGGAGTTCCAAGGAGTTGGCGCTGCGGGCAGGGCAGCAGTCGGAAAAAGGTAGAAAGATGTTTCCGAGGGCCATCGCCCTCGGGCTCCCCAAACTGTCAAGCTCACCTTTGTCGCGCCGCCTTGGCGGAGACTGGTGAGGGTGCCGATCTTGGGGTCAAGGGGCGATGGCCCCTTGAAAGACAACTTCTTTTTCGTGTCTGGCGGACGTCTCTGCGCGGGCGCCATCACGCGAAAGTGCCCTTTGGGTCCGAGATGTATCCGACCATCGTACAATTGCCCCGATTGGCAGCGGGAATCGTTTGACATGATCGGGCAACGCTTTAGATGCGGCTTCGGGCCACGCGGTCCCAACGCCGCGCGTGCTCTCTGTGAGGAGAGTCTTAAATGACTGATATTACGGTTCCGGCGCGCAAGCCTGCGCGTCCGCATTTCTCGTCGGGTCCCTGCGCCAAGGCACCCACCTTTGCTCCCGAAAAGCTGGCCACCGAATCGCTGGGTCGTTCGCACCGCGCGAAGATCGGCAAGTCGCGCCTTCAGTACTGCATCGACCTGATGCGCGAAGTGCTGCAGCTGCCCGACACCCACCGCATCGGTATTGTCCCCGGTTCCGACACCGGCGCCTTCGAGATGGCCATGTGGACCATGCTCGGCGCCAAGCCGGTCACCACGCTCGCCTGGGAAAGCTTCGGCGAAGGCTGGGTGACGGACGCGGCCAAGCAGCTCAAGCTCGACCCCACCGTGATCCGCGCCGACTACGGCCAGATCCCCGACCTCACCCAGGTGGATTGGAGCAACGACGTGCTCTTCACCTGGAACGGCACCACCTCGGGCGTGCGCGTTCCCAATGCGGATTTCATTCCCGCCGACCGTGAAGGCCTGGCCTTCGCCGACGCGACCTCGGGCGTCTTCGCCTACGACATCGACTGGTCCAAGATCGACGTGGCCACCTTCTCCTGGCAGAAGGTCCTGGGCGGCGAGGGCGGCCATGGCGTCCTGATCCTCGGCCCCCGTGCGGTCGAGCGTCTGGAAACCTACACCCCCGATCGCCCGCTTCCCAAGATCTTCCGCATGACCAAGGGCGGCAAGCTGATCGAGGGCATCTTCAAGGGCGAGACGATCAACACCCCCTCGATGCTGGCCGTCGAAGACGCGATCTTCGCGCTGGAGTGGGCCAAGGACCTGGGCGGCCTCGAAGGCCTCAAGGCCCGTTCGGACGCCAATGCGGCCGCTCTCGACAAGATCGTTGAAGAGCGCGACTGGCTCGGCCACCTGGCCGCCGATCCGGCGACCCGTTCGAAGACCTCGGTCTGCCTTACCGTCGAAGGCGCGGACACCGACTTCATCAAGAAGTTCGCCGCCGCACTTGAGAAGGAAGGCGCGGCCTTCGATCTCGCCGGCTACCGCGATGCGCCTGCGGGCCTTCGCATCTGGTGCGGCGCCACGGTCAACACCCAGGACATCGAGGATCTCGGTCCCTGGCTTGACTGGGCCTACGCCACCGTCAAGGCCGCTGCCTGATTTTGTCGCTGTGTCCCGGCCATTGCGCCGGGGCCGGTTCTCCCGCAGGCCTGGCCATGTGCCGCCTGTGCTCCCCGCCAGCTGTCCATGTGTGGACGCGCGGGACGACGACAAGGAATTTGTAAAATGACCAAGCCCAAGGTTCTCATTTCGGACAAGATGGACCCCAACGCTGCGCGCATCTTCGAAGAGCGCGGCTGCGACGTGGACGTCATCACCGGCGAAACGCCCGAGCAGCTGATCGCCCGCATCGGCGAATACGATGGTCTCGCCATCCGTTCCTCGACCAAGGTCACCAAGGAAATCCTTGATGCCGCGACCAACCTCAAGGTCATCGGCCGCGCCGGCATCGGCGTCGACAACGTCGACATCCCCTATGCCTCGGGCAAGGGCGTGGTTGTCATGAACACCCCGTTCGGCAACTCGATCACCACCGCCGAGCACGCCATCGCCATGATGTTCGCGCTGGCTCGCCAGATCCCGGAAGCCAACGCGCAGACCAAGGAAGGCAAGTGGCCGAAGAACGCCTTCATGGGCGTGGAAGTCACCGGCAAGACGCTCGGCCTCATCGGCGCGGGCAACATCGGCTCGATCGTTGCCAGCCGTGCGCTCGGCCTCAAGATGAAGGTCGTCGCCTACGATCCGTTCCTGACCCCTGAGCGCGCCGTGGAAATGGGCGTGGAGAAGGCCGACCTCGACACCGTCCTGGGCAAGGCCGACTTCATCACGCTGCACACGCCGCTGACCGAGCAGACCCGCAACATCCTCTCGGAAGACAACCTCGCCAAGACCAAGAAGGGCGTGCGCATCGTCAACTGCGCGCGTGGCGGTCTGATCGACGAGAACGCGCTCAAGAAGATGCTCGACAGCGGCCACGTCGCCGGTGCCGCGCTCGACGTGTTCCAGACCGAGCCGGCCAAGGACTCGCCGCTGTTCGAGTGCGCGAACTTCATCTGCACCCCGCACCTGGGCGCCTCGACCACCGAAGCGCAGGTCAACGTCGCGCTGCAGGTGGCCGAGCAGCTTGCCGACTACCTCGTCAACGGCGGCGTCACCAACGCGCTCAACATGCCCTCGCTCTCGGCCGAGGAAGCGCCCAAGCTCAAGCCCTACATGAAGCTCGCCGAACAGCTCGGCAGCCTCGTCGGCCAGCTGACCCGCGATTCGGTCCCGCGCATCTCGATCCACACCGAAGGTGCGGCCGCCGAACTCAACATGCGCCCGATGGTCGCCGCTGTTCTCGCCGGGTTCCTGCGCGTCCAGTCGGACTCGGTGAACATGGTCAACGCCCCCTACCTCGCCAAGGAGCGCGGTCTGGAAGTGCGCGAAGTGAAGACCGAGCGCGAAGGCAACTACCACACGCTGATCCGCGTCTCGGTCAAGACCGAAGCTGGTGAGCGTTCGGTGGCCGGCACGCTGTTCAACAACCAGGACCCGCGCCTGATCGAACTGTTCGGCATCAGCGTCGAATCCGACCTGTCGGGCGACATGATGTACATCGTCAACGAGGACGCCCCGGGCTTCATCGGCCGCATCGGTACGCTGCTGGGCGAAAACGGCATCAACATCGGCACCTTCAACCTGGGTCGGCGCGAGACCGGCGGCGAAGCCGTGCTGATGCTCTCGGTCGACAGCGCGGTCCCCGAGGACGTGCTCAAGCAGGCCGAAGCCCTTCCGGGCGTGAAGCTGGTCAAGGCGCTCAAGTTCGCCTGATCCCCGCCGCGGCCTCCGGGCTGTCGTAGTTACGAACGATCATGGGGGCGGGCCTTCGGGCTCGCCCTCTTTTCGTTTCGAAGGGGCTGGGAACCTCGAAGAAGGGGAAGGAAGACAAATGCGAGGGCCATCGCCCTCGCGCTCCCGGAATCGGAGAGCTGTGGCCTATTGGAGAGGTCGCTTCCTCCTGCTGTCGCTGTTCTCGCCAGGGTCGGTCCGGTGCCGTCTGGGCGAAGCTCGCATTGATGGTGTTGTGAGGAATGGAGCGATTGTGTCTTCTCAAGAACCTTTTAGTGTCATGATCTTCAGAAAGAGACATTCGCGTTGTTGAAGGTTCTCGGGGCGGAGGTGTGGTCATGCTTTCTTTGATTTTACTTGGGCTGTCGTCAAACTTGACGGCGCCAACTTTAAGTCGCGACAAGATTCTGGAAATTGGCTCGGGCCTGGCGCAACTGCGAATAGATGGCAATGTCGCGGCAGAACTTGACCTGATACTGTCGCCCGAGGGCAAACCGTTGCGCTGCAAAATACTGCGGAGCAAGGGCAATTCGAAAATGGCCGAAGCCATTTGCCCCACTCTTATGCAGATGAAAATGTTGAAGCCTGCCGAGGCCGATGGAGGCCGCGCGTACGGCAGACTGCGCTATATATTTCAAGCAGGGACGAGACGAATTGACCTCGGGTTGAAAGCGAATCCCGATATGGAGCTATTCGTCGCAAACCTGCCCGGCGAGAATGAAAATCAACTGGATGTGCCGGTTTCGGTGTACATCGACGGCGAAGGGCGGGTCGCAGATTGCCAAGGGGCCTCGGCGCAGAGCAGTCCCTATGCCGATGTGGCCTGCCAGCAAGTACGAGGACAGGCGTTCACCAGATTGTACGATAAAGATTCTGTCCCGGTCTCGTATGTTGAGGAGTTGCTGATCCGCTTCAGCATTCAAGCACCCGATGCGCCGAATGCGGAAACTTGAGTGCATCGCGAGGCATGACGGGTCTTCACATCACGATCTGCAAAGAAGGATCGCGGCCATTCGCGGGGGACGCGCGCCGCTGACCTAGGCTGTTTGGGGAGCCCGAGGGCGATGGCCCTCGGAACTCAACCTCTTTCCGCTTTTTTTAGCCGCATTTTCAAGCAAGGCACGTGCGAGGACGCCGGCAGGGCCTTGGCCTTGCGCGCGGTGAGATTGGATTTTCCTACACCGGGGCGCCTGGGGTATTCTCTCCGTTCGCTCTGCCGTGTTGGGGCGGTCGGAAAGGTAAGGGATGCGTGGCGGTACAATTCTGCAAGGGCCGGACGGCGGGGCGGGGTGGCGCAGGGTGACAGGTGACACGATCTTCCTCTGGACAGTGTCAACTGTGTCAACCTGGGTATCGTCCCTGGGGCCGATAGGGGCGTGAAATCGGGGCGGAGCTGGCAAGATCGTGCGCGGGGGTGGCTCGCGGCTTGCTGAATCCGTCTTGCTGGCCCTATAGGCGCACCCGAACAAGGCCGCGCACTTCCCGCGCGCGGTTCGAAAGCGCCGGATCGCCCGATCTGCCGTCCGGCCATTGGAGTTTGGAAACGTTCACATGCAGGATACCGACCGCGACCTGTTGCCCGAAGGGCTTGGAGACCGTCTGCCCGCGCAGGCCCGTGCCGCACAGCATGTGCGCCGCGTGGGGCATGACGTTCTGGCCAGCCACGGCTACGCGCGCGTCGAGCCGCCGCTTCTCGAATTCGAGAAGTCGCTGGCGAGCCGCATGGCCGGTGTCCAGGCGCGCCGCATGTTCCGTTTCGTCGATCCCGCGTCGCTGCGCCTTCTTGCGCTGCGCTCGGACATCACCGCGCAAGTCGCGCGCATGGCCGCGACCAGCCTCGCCACCGCGCCGCGCCCGCTGCGCCTGTCCTATTCGGGCCCGGTCTCGACCATCAAGGGCGATGGCCTCGACCCCGCGCGCGAGCGTCTGCAGCTGGGCGCCGAGCTGGTTGGCACCGACACGGTCGCGGCGGCCGCCGAGATCGTGGAGCTGGCCATCGAGACCCTGGCGAGCGCCGGGGCGACCGGGATCTCGGTCGACTTCACGCTGCCGGATCTTGTCGACACGCTGAGCGCCGGGCCGCTGCCGCTGGACGCTGCGCAGATCGAGAAGGTGCGCGAGATGCTCGATGCCAAGGACGCAGGCGGGCTCGTCGACGTGGGCGGCGAGGGCTATCTCCCGCTGCTTTATGCGGTCGGCCCGTTCGAGAGCGCCATCGCGCAGCTGGAGTCGTTCCAGGCGGGCGGTGCGCTCGACAGCCGTATCGAGGGGCTGCGCGCCATTGCCGCGCGCGTGGGCGGCAAGGCCCGCCTCACGCTCGACCCGTCCGAGCGCCATGGCTTTGAATACCAGTCCTGGTTCGGCTTCACGATCTATGCCGAGGGCATTTCGGGCAGCCTGGGCCGGGGCGGGACCTACCAGATTCTCGGCCAGGCGGGCGAGGAGCCCGAGGCCGCGACCGGCTTCTCGCTCTATCCCGACCCGCTCATCGGCGCGCTTGCCGCCACCTCGGACGAGCCGCAAAAGCTTTTCCTCCCGTTGGGTTACGACGTGCAGGTGGCTGCCCAGCAGCGCGCCGTGGGCTGGATTACGCTGGCCGCGCTGTCGGACAGCGACGATCCCCGTGGGCTGGGCTGCTCGCACGTTCTGGAAGGGCGCGAGGCGGTCGCGCTGTAAGGGGCAGGGTGGCCTTGTGGGTAATGCAATTCCCCGCAAGGCGGCCTTCATGGCAATTCTATTGCAGATGGCGGCGTCCAAACCTTGCCCTTGGCGCCTCCTTCCCCTAGGGCGCGCCTCGGAACTTCAATTAGCAGTGAAAGCGTGAAGCGTTGGCAAACGTAACGGTGATCGGCGCCCAGTGGGGCGATGAGGGCAAGGGCAAGATCGTGGACTGGCTGGCCAGCCGGGCCGACGCGGTTGTCCGTTTCCAGGGCGGCCACAACGCCGGGCACACGCTCGTCGTGGGCGAGCAGGTCTACAAGCTGTCGCTGCTGCCTTCGGGCATCGTGACCGGCACGCTGTCGATCATCGGCAACGGTGTTGTGCTCGATCCCTGGCACCTCAAGTCCGAAATCGAGAAGCTGCGCGGCCAGGGCGTGGAGATCAACGCGGACAACTTCGCGATCGCGGACAACTGCCCGCTGATCCTGCCGGTCCACCGCGAACTTGACGGTCTGCGTGAAGCGGCGGCAGGTGCGGGCAAGATCGGCACCACCGGTCGCGGCATTGGCCCGGCTTACGAGGACAAGGTCGGCCGCCGCGCGATCCGCGTGTGCGATCTGGCGCACCTCGACGCGCTCGAGCCGCAGCTTGACCGCCTGTGCGCCCACCACGATGCGCTGCGCGCCGGCTTCGGCCAGCCGCCCATCGACCGCGAAGCGCTGCTCAAGGAACTGGCCGAGATCGCACCGTTCGTGCTGCAGTTTGCAGGGCCGACCTGGCGCCGTCTCAACAAGGTCAAGAAGGCGGGCGCCCGCGTCCTCTTCGAAGGCGCGCAGGGCGTTCTGCTCGACGTCGACCACGGCACCTACCCCTTCGTCACCAGCTCGAACACGGTGTCGGGCACGGCGGCGAGCGGTTCGGGCCTTGGCCCGTCGGCCACCGGCTTCGTGCTGGGCATCGTCAAGGCCTACACCACGCGCGTGGGGTCGGGCCCGTTCCCGACCGAACTCGACGATGAAACCGGCCAGCGTCTTGGCGAACGTGGCCATGAATTCGGCACCGTCACCGGCCGCAAGCGCCGCTGCGGCTGGTTCGACGCGGTCCTCACCCGTCAGTCCTGCGCCATCTCGGGCGTGACCGGCATTGCGCTGACCAAGCTCGACGTCCTTGACGGCTTCGAGAAGGTCAAGATCTGCACCGGCTATCGCCTTAACGGCAAGGTCCTGGACTACTTCCCGAGCCACGCCGCCGACCAGGCGAACGTCGAGCCGATCTACGAGGAAATGGACGGCTGGCAGGGCACGACCGCGGGCGCGCGCTCGTGGGCGGACCTTCCCGCGCAGGCGATCAAGTACATCCAGCGCGTGCAGGAACTGATCGAGACCCCGGTTGCGCTGGTCTCGACCAGCCCCGAGCGTGAAGACACCATCCTCGTGCGCGATCCCTTCGCGGACTGAACGCAGGCGGTGCTTTGCTCCGCATACGTGCGGACTGGCGGCCCGCTGAGGGCCTGATAGGATCGGGGCATGCGCAGGCTTGCCCCGATCCTTCTGTTTTGGGCCCTGGTTCCCGCCGCGGCGGAGGCTCCTGGGTCGTTGCCGCTGCCGGTTCTCGACTTCCTACGCGTCACCAAGTCCGCGCGCACGCTGGAACTCTGGCAAGGAGAGCCGGGGAAGGGCGGCCGTCTCGTCCACGTGATCGAGGGACTGCAGTTCGGGGACAGCCCGCAAGGCCACAAGCGCTTCGAGGGGGATGAGCGCACGCCCGAGGGCCGCTACGTCATCGACTGGGGCAATCCCAATTTGCGCTACCATCTCTCGCTCCACATCTCCTATCCCAACGCAGCCGACCGGGCCTACGCGAGGGCGCGGGGGCGTTCGCCGGGCGGGATGATCATGCTGCACGGTCAGCCCAACGGTTGGGGGGAGGGGCGTGTGCCGGGGGACTGGACCGACGGCTGTATCGCGCTCTCCAATGCTGAGATCGAGGCCTTGTGGGAGGCCGTACCCGACGGCACGCCCATCGAGATCCGTCCCTGATAAAAGGCATGATGCGCGGCTGTGCGCGCGTGCCGCGCAGGCATTTCTTTCTTTTCCGGGTTGCAAAAAGCGACATTGCTGCAATGTAAAACGCAAAACACACCCTGTTGCGGAAAAAGCTTAGGAGCCTAACTAAGCATCCATGCCTCACCGCGATTCCCTGTCCGCTGCTCTGCCAGCGCATGTCATGACACTTGCCCGTAGCTGGCGGCAGCTGGCCGATCGGGTGCTGGCCTCGCTCGAGATCTCGAATTCGACGGGCTACGCGCTGCTCCATCTCGAGCGTCGGGGGGGAGGCATGCGCCAGTCCGACCTGGCGCGTGAGATCGGTATTACCGAGGCCTCGCTGGTGCGTACCTTGCAACATCTCGAACGGGCGGGCCTTGTCTCGCGCGAAGGTGATCCCGAGGACGGTCGTGCCAAGATCCTCGACCTGACGGGCGAAGGCGCAGGCCTGGCGCGCAAGATTGATGCCCGGCTCATCGAGCTGCGCGCCGAACTGCTCGACGGGATCAGTGAAGAGGACCTCGCCACGACGGTCGAGGTTCTGGATCTCATTGCAGCCCGTATCAATGAGCGGCGCGCACGCACATGACCAACCGCTGGGGCATCAGTGCCGCGGTGTTTTCACTCAAGTGCTACATCGCTTCCATGCTGGCGACCTTCATCGCCTTCTCGATCGGGCTGGAGCGTCCCTACTGGGCGTTCCTTACTGCCTACATCGTCTCTGGCCCGTTTGCAGGCGCAGTCGTCTCGCGCGCCCTGTTCCGCCTGATCGGTACTTTCGTGGGCGCGTGCTTTGCGATCTTCATCGCGCCGCCGCTGGCGCACAGCCCTGTGCTGCTGGTCAGCGCCATGACGTGCTGGCTGGGGTTCTGCGTCTTCCTTTCGCTTCTCGACCGCAAGCCGACCTCGTACATGTTCGTGCTTTCGGGCTATACGGCGGGCCTCATCGTGTGGCCGATTGTCGATGCGCCGCAGCATGTGTTCGACGTTGCGACCCTGCGCGCGCAGGAGATCGCTATCGGCATCCTCTGCTCCGCGCTCATCCACGGCGTCGTCCTTCCAGGCTCGGTGTCGCGCGCGCTGGCAGGGCGCATGGCGGCGATTCTGAAGGACGCGGAAGTCTGGAGCCGCGACACGCTCGACCTTGAACCCGATCCGAAGATCGATATCGAGCGTCGCCGTCTTGCCCAGGACATTACCGAATTGCATCAGCAGTCGGTTCACCTTCCCTTCGAGACCACCCAACTTGCGCCGCGCGTGAAACTGGTGCGCGCGATGGAGGACAATCTCGCCCACCTCATGCCGCTGGGCGCGGCCATCGCCGATCGCATTGCCACCTTGCGTGCGCACGAGGCGCTGCCCGAGAGCACCATGGCCCTGATGGCCGATATTCGCAGCTGGATCGACACGCTGAATGACGACCTGGAAGCCATAGAGGAAACCGGCGATGCCCTGATGGTGCGCTGCTCGGAACTGGAACCCGGGATTGATGCCCAGAGCGACTGGGTGGCCTTGCTCCACATGAGCCTGGTCGCGCGGCTTGGCGAACTGGTTCGTGCCCATCTCAACTGCCGGGTGCTCAAGGCGCAGTATGTCGCGCCCTCGACGCGTCCGGTCTCTGCCCGCATTCCTGCGCTTCTCGCCGACATCGGCGAGCGCCAGCTCAATCGCGACTACGGCGGCGCGGCGCGTGCGGCAGGCGGCGCGATGCTGACGGTCGTCGTGGGCTCGCTGATCTGGCATTTCAGCGGTTGGAGCGATGGGGGCACCTTCCTGATGCTGGCCTCGGTTTTCCCGGCGCTGTTCGGGGCGATGGATAATTCCCTCCCTCCGGTCGTCGGCTTCTTCAAGGGAACGGTTCTTTCCGTCGTTATCGCAGGGGCCTATGGCTTCGCGATCCTGCCCATGCTCGACGGATTTCCCGAAATGGCGGTTTCACTGGCACCGGCGCTTCTGGTGCTGGGCGCGCTGATCGCCAATCCGAAGACGGCCGGGTTTGCACTGCCTACGATGTTGGGGCTGGGAAGTCCCTTCATCATCTCCGAGCAGTATGGCGCGGACCTGGGGCCCGGGGTGCCTGCAACCTTCGCGACCTTCCTCAATTCCCAGATGGCGACGTTCGTGGCGATCTTCTTTGCCGCAGGTATGGTCCGCATCATTCAGACAGCCGGCGTCCATCACGCCATCAAGCGCAGCTTACGCGCGGGCTGGAACGATCTGGCCGAGCGCAGCAACCGATGGGCCCGTCCCAACCTGCAAGGCTGGATCTCCCGCATGCTGGACCGCCAGGCCCAGCTCGGACCGCGGCTTAAGGCGGCAGGCAAGGCTCCGGTGGAGCCGCATTACGACATCTTGCGCGATCTGCGCGCAGGTGTCGCCGTCGGCGAGTTGCGTGCCCTGCGCCTGGATATCGACAAGACACAGCACGCGCCCCTTACGGACGTGCTGGTGGGGATGCAGGGCTATTACCGCAAGCTCACGCCCGAGGAGCCGCCCACCGACGATCCCACGCTCTTGGCCCGGATCGACGCGGCTCTTGCACGTTTTCAGGCCAATCCTGTGGAAAGCGTCCGGCGCCGCGCCGCACTGCCCCTGATCACCCTTCGTCGCACCCTTTTCGCCGACGCTCCGCCATTCACGGGCGTCTCCACCCCTCCCGGAGGAAAGCCATGAACGGAGAGTTCTCGCTTAACGGCATCTACGTGCCGTCTCTGCTGGTCTTCGGGATCATCGCGTCGCTTTGCACGATTGTCCTGATCCGGCTGTTCAACCGCTTCGGCATCTACCGCTTCGTGGCCTATCGCGCGCTGGTGGACTTCGCCCTCTACGTCATCGTCTTCGGTGCCGTGGCCTTTCTTGCTCCCCATTTCGGTTTCGCCCCATGAAAAACATACTCGCCATGATCGGCCGCAGCGCGGCCACCATCGTCATTGTCCTCATCGCGATCGTGATCGCGATCTGGATGTGGAACCATTATGAGCGCAGCCCCTGGACGCGCGACGGGCGGGTCCGGGCCGAAGTCGTGCGCGTGACCCCGGACATTTCCGGGCTCGTCACCTCGGTCGAGGTCCAGGACAACCAGAAGGTGAAGGCGGGCGACCTGCTCTTCGTGCTCGACAAGCCGCGCTATACGCTGGCGGTCGAACAGGCACAGGCCGGGGTGGCGAGCGCGCAGGCGACACTGGCGCAGGCCCGCCGGGAGGCGAACCGCGACCGCGCCCTCGGCGATCTTGTCGCCACCGAAACCCACGAGCAGAACCTGGCCCGCGTGCAGACGGCAGAGGCCGCACTCGCCGAGGCGAAGAGTGCGCTCGATGGCGCAAGGCTCAATCTGGAGCGTACGCAGGTCGTGGCTTCGGTTGATGGCACGGTGACCAACCTTGACCTGCATCCGGGCGACTACCTTGCCGCGGGCAACCAGGCGATGGCGCTGGTCGACCGCAACTCGCTGCGCATCGAGGGCTACTTCGAGGAAACCAAGCTTCCCATGATCCACATTGGCGCGCCGGTGACGGTGCATCTCATGGGCGAGGAAAAGGACCTCAAGGGCCGGGTTGAGAGCATCGCGGCGGGTATCTCGGACAGCTCGCGCGGAAACGCCAGCAACCTCCTGCCTGACGTCGAGGCGACTTTCGCCTGGGTGCGTCTGCCCCAGCGTATCCCGGTACGCGTGAAGCTGATCGACGTGCCCAAGGATGTGCGTCTCGTGCTGGGCCGCACGGCGACGGTGACGGTCGAGCAGCATGAAAAGGTCAAGGCCGAGCCGAAGAGCGAGGGGCAGTGATGCGAACGCTGCGTTCCTACGTCGCCCTTGGTGCGCTCGGGCTGGCGCTGGCTGGCTGCGCGACGGCCGGGCCCGACTATACGCCGCCCGAACACTCCGTGGCGAATACCCCGGCTGCGCAGGGCAGCTTCGATTCGGGCGACGACGACGCCTTCGCGCAGGCTGATCTGCCCGACCACTGGTGGCGGCTTTACGAGGACCCGCGTCTCGACGCGCTGGTGGAGGAAGCTCTGAGCGCCAATGCCGACCTGCGCGCGGCCGAGGAAAACGTGCTGCGCGCCGATGGCGTCGTGCGCGAGCAGGCCGGGGAATATGGTTTCGGAACCGAGCTTTCCGGCAACGTCCAGCAGGAGCGCAACTATTCGCTGCGTTCGGCCAACACCAACCTGCCTGGCGTGCTGACCGGAACCTTTGGTCTTTCGGTCACCTATCCGCTCGACCTGCACGGCAAGATCAAGCGCGGCATCGAGGCGAGCCTGGCAGACCGCGCGGCGCGCGAGGCGGCGCGTGACACGGTGCGCACGACGGTCGCGGCGGCGACCGCGCGCGCCTATGCCAATGTCTGTACGAGCAACTACCAGATCGCGACCGTAAAGAAGGTGGTGAGGCTGCAGGAAGAGACGCTCGATGCGACGAAGCGGCTCCAGAAGGGCGGGCGTGGCACCAGCTTCGATGTCAGCCGGGCGCAGACCGCGGTCGATGCGAGCCGGGCGAACCTTCCGGCACTCTATGCGCGGCGTAAAGGTGCGCTCTATCTGCTTGCGACCCTGCTCGGGAAGGCGCCTGCGGACTATCCGCGCGATGTCGAGAACTGTGCGAGCCTGCCCCGACTTTCACGCCCCTTGCCCATTGGCGATGGCGCGGCGCTGATCCGCCGCCGGCCTGATATCCGCGAGGCGGAACGTACGATTGCGGCGGACACCGCGCGTATCGGCGTGGTGACGGCGGACCTGTACCCCTCGATCAGCCTTGCGGGCGGGATCATGGCGTTCAACCAGGCGAAGAACCTGCCCAAGCAGGAATCGTTGAGCTTTGGTCTCGGTCCTTTGCTGAGCTGGAGCTGGCCCTACCAGTCCCAGGTCCGTGCCCGGATCGACCAGGCGAACTCGCAGGTGCGCGGGGATATCGCCCGTTTCGATGCGACGGTTCTGGAAGCGCTGCGCTCGGCCGAGACTTCGCTCGACGAGTACGCGCGGGGCCGTGAACGCGCGGCGGCACTGGGCAAGGCGGCGGACAGCGCCGGGGTTTCCGCGGCGCAGGCGAACAAGTTGTTCCGCTTTGGCCGCGCGGATTTTCTCTCGCTCCTGACCGCACAGCGTGAACTGGCGAGCGCGGAAGTCTCCCATGCCGCGGCCGAAGCCGCGCTGGTCGACAACCAGATCGCCGTGTTCCTGGCGCTGGGCGGTGGCTGGCAGAAGGACGCGGATGAGGAAGCCGCCGCCGCGCAGGCGGCTGCAGACGCGTCCCAGGCTCCGGGAAATTCCGAGACAAACTGACCGCTCGGGAGCGATCAGGCCTGGCTCAGAAGTCGACCGCGATACCCTTGAGTACCCAGTCGCCGTAGCGCGTGGGGGAGATGCCTTCGGGCTCTTCCCCTTCGGGTGCTGTGGTCTTGGTCTCGCCCGTGGGCTCGGGCGCAGGCTCGTTCGTCCAGTGTGCGGGCTTCACGAAGCCTTCGGGACGGGTTGTTGCGCGCTTGATCATGGAGCCCCTACTGCGACGACTGGCGGGAAAAGGCAATCGCCTGTAAGGCGCTGCGATGGATATTCCCGGTCTTCCCGCGCGCCGTGCCGCGCTTAATCTCATCGATGCCGTGCTGCGGCGGGGCGAAACGCTCGACCAGGCCGCCAGTTCGGCACTTTCGCGCGTGCGTGGCGAGCCCGACCGGGCGCTGGCCCGCGCGATCGCGGGTGAGGTGCTGCGCTGGCGCGCCGACCTCGACGAGTTGATCGACAGCGCCACGCGCATGCCGCTCGCCGATGACGCCAAGGCCCGGGCCGTGCTGGAGATCATGCTGGCGCAGGTGCTGCGTCTCGAGACGCCCGCCCACGCCGTGATCGCTACTGGCCTGCCGCTCCTGGCTGGTGGTCCGCGCCGTCTGGCACATGGGGTGTTTTCCACGCTCACCAGGCGCGGCATTTTTCTTCCGGACGTGCCCACTTTGCCCGACGCGCCGTATGAGCGTTGGGGTGGCCGTGTCGAGGGCATTGCGAAGGGGCTCGCGCTGCCGCCCCCGCTTGACATTGCCCTGCGCGATGCGTCCGAGACGCAGAACTGGGCCGAGAAGCTGGGCGGAACCTCGCTCATGCCTGGGCACGTGCGGCTGGGACGTGGCACCCCTGTGACCGAGCTTGCCGGATTCGGTGAGGGTGCCTGGTGGGTGCAGGACCTTGCGGCGAGCCTGCCTGCGCGCCTTCTCGGGCCTGGTGGCGTGGGGCGCCGTGCGCTCGACCTATGCGCGGCTCCCGGGGGCAAGACCATGCAGCTGGCTGCGGCTGGCTGGGACGTGACCGCGCTCGACATTGCCGGACGTCGTCTCGAACGCCTGAGGGCGAATCTGGAACGCACGAACCTTGGTGCCGAGGTTGTTCAGGCCGACGCTTTGAAATGGGAGCCCGAGGCGCCGTTCGACGCAATCCTGCTCGACGCACCGTGCACCGCAACCGGAACTTGCCGCCGTCACCCCGAAGTGCTGCACCGCATCGGCCCGCGCCAGATCGACGAGATGGCCGAGATTCAGGCAAAGCTGCTTGCCCGCGCCGCCGAGTGGCTCGCGCCGGGCGGGGTGCTGGTCTATGCTGTCTGCTCGCTGGAGGAGGCCGAAGGCGAAGCGCAGGCGCGCGCGCTCGAAGGACTCCAGCCCGAAGCGATTACGCAGGCGGAACTTCCCGATGGTCTGGCGCCGACAGAAGAAGGCTGGCTGCGCACCGATCCCGGCATGCTGGCCGGGCAGGGGGGGCTCGACGGCTTCTTCATCGCGCGCTGGCGCAAGGTGTAGAAGAGATCATTTATCAAGGGGCCATCGCCCCTTGACCCCAGAACTGGCGACCTCACCTTTGTCAGCCCATGTCGTGGGCGGGCGGTGAGGGCACGCCTCGGATCATTCTAGAGGGGCTTCGCCCCTCAATTTTCCGGATAACAGCCTTTCCCACCTCCGCCAGCACCGCGCGAGCACACTGTGCTAGACAGTTTGGGGTGCCCGAGGGCGATGGCCCTCGGAATCACCCTTTCACCGGTGTTCTTTTCAGCCCACGAGGGCGCGGCGGCGGCGCACCATCAGGGCAAGGCCGCCCAGGCCAAGGCCGAAGAGCAGCAGCATGCCCGGCTCGGGTACATCGGTTCCGCCCGAGGTGCTGCCGCCCGAGGTCGAGCCGCTGTGGGGATCGCCGCTGGGGTCCCAGCCACCTGCGAAGGTGCCCACGTGCATCTCGCCGTCCTGGTCGAGGCTGCCGAAGACGGCCGAACCCTCGATGTAGTTGCCCGTGCGCGCGTTCGCGTGCGGAGCGAGGACCGAGCCTTTCCACGCGGTCGAGAGGGTCAGTTCCTCGGCCTCGGGGAAGTTCCAGATCACGTTCTCGCCAAGGCCGCTCGCATCGCCGAGGAAGTTGTCGTTGAGCGTGATCGACTTGCCCGAGACATTGACGATGACGGTGTCCGCGCCGCCGGTGTCGAACGAAATCTCACCCACGCTGTCGAGCTGTGCCGCGGTGATGTTGAAGACGGCCGTACCGTCGGCTCCGGGCGTTGCCGTGAAGGTCGCGCGGTTGCCGTTGATCGCGACCGTGTTGGTCGCCGCCATCTGACCCAGCGTATAGGAAAGTTCCTGGGTGGAGGTGGAAATCAGGCTCTTTTGCTGGGTGAGGTTCTGGATGAAGGCGGGATCGCTGGCGCCAAGGCCCGCCTGCACCACGTTACTGTTCACGTTGGTGTTGCTGATCGATCCGCCGACCAGCACCGTCTGCGTGCCGCCATTGAGGTTGAACCCGCTCGCTACGTTGCCGCCGACAATGGCGCCCGATCCGTTGTTGAGGTTCTTGATGTTGCCGGTGACATCGCCAACGACGGTCAGCCCCGAAACGCCGTTCGAATTGTCGACGCTGCCCGAAATCTGGTAGTTCGAGGACGATCCGGTGAGGTTTCCTCCGACCCAGGTCTTGCCTTCGACTTCCGAGGTGGAATCGAGGTCGCCCAGGACTACCAGGTTCCAGGTTCGCAGAATGTCGAGCCCCGAGACCATCGGGATCGAGTCGGCAAGAACGGCCGAAGGGGCGAGGGCTGCGGCCAGGGTGGCCACGCCAAGGGCAATCTTGCGAATATCGGTCATGGAGTAAGGAAAACCTGGGTTAACGGCGGATGCCGGACTTTCGGTTCGCTTACTAGGACTTGGCAATTGTATAAAGGTTAATTGAAGGACTGTCCCGTCCAAGGACAGTCCTTCGTGCACGGTAGGCGTCAGGCCTTTTCGCTTTTTACGGCGTTCTGGAAACTCTTGCGAAGTTTCATCAGCTTGGGCGGAATCACGGCCATGCAGTAGGGATTGCGCTGGCCTTCGCCTTCCCAGTACTCCTGGTGATAGTCCTCGGCCGGGTACCAGGTCGCGGGCCCCTCGATGGAGGTCACCACCGGAGCCGTGTTGGCCTCGCCCGCACGTGCGATCGCGGCCTTGGCTTCGGCGCGTTGCGCATCGTCGAGGGGGAAGATCGCCGAGCGGTACTGCGTGCCCACGTCATTGCCCTGGCGGTTGAGCTGCGTCGGATCGTGCGTGCCCAGGAACACGTCGAGGATCTGGGCATAGGAGATGGCGGCCGGATCGTACGTCAGGCGCACGCCTTCGGCATGGCCGGTCGCGCCCGTGCATACCTCCTTGTAGGTCGGGTTCTCGGTGGTGCCGCCGATATAGCCGCTCTCGACTTCGGTGACGCCGATGACGTCGCGGAATACCGCTTCGGTGCACCAGAAGCATCCGCCTGCCACGATGGCTGTTTCCATGATCTGTCCTGTCCTTGTGATCGGGGGGGTACCCTGTGCAGATAGGGATCGAAACCGTGCTTGTCATTGGCCGGGCGGACACTAGGTTCGCGCTTCAGGGAATTAGCGCGTGGACACTCCCTTCCGGATGGAGCCCGCGCCCTGCCTAGGAGGATACCGATGCGCCGTTTCATGCTTGCTCTTTCCACCTGTCTTGGGCTGATCGCGGCCCCGGTCACGGCTGATGCGGCCGAGGATGGCGCCGAAGTCGTCTCGTGCAATGGCTGCGAGGCGCTGCTCGAACTTGCGGCCGCCACCCCAGCCCGCAAGGACGACCGCGCCCGCGATGTCTACCGCCACCCCGTGGAAACCCTTAAGTTCATGGGCGTTGCGCCCGACATGAAGGTCGGCGAATACGCACCGGGCGGCGGCTGGTATTCGCGCATGCTGGCCCCCTACCTTGCCGAGGAGGGGCATCTGACCGGCCTCTACTTCAACCCGGACGTGGTGCCCTTCGATGGAAGCAAGCTCGCCGAATCGGCTGCGGCTTTTCCGGGCAAGGTCGTCGAATGGACCGGCGTCGATCCCGATTCGGTCTCGGGCATGACGCTGAAGGACATTCCCGATGCCGAGAAGGGCTCGTACGACCGCATCGTCCTCTTCCGCATGCTGCACAACATGATGAACTGGAACATCGCGGATTCCGAAATCAAGGCCATGCGCACGCTCCTCAAGGACGATGGCCTGCTGGGCGTTGTCCAGCACCGCGCCAAGGCCGATGCGCCCTTCAGCTATACCAATGGCAGCAAGGGTTACCTGCGCCAGGCCGATGTCGTGCGGCTGATGGAGCTTAACGGCTTCGAGCTCGTCGCCAGCTCGGAGATCAATGCCAACGCCAAGGACCCCGCCAACTGGGAAGGCGGCGTGTGGACGCTGCCGCCGCAGTTCGCGCTCAAGGAGCAGGATAAGGCCAAGTATGCGGCCATCGGTGAAAGCGACCGCATGACGCTTCTTTTCCGCAAGCGGGACTGATATCGGCCCGGCCCATGAGCACCATCACCGTCGCCGCACTCCAGCTTCCCCTCGGCTCGCAGGTCGAGGCCGAGAACATCGCCGCTGTCTCCGCGCTCGTCGAGGAGGCAGCGGGCAAGGGCGCGCAGCTGATCCTGCCACCCGAACTGTTCTCGGGCCCCTACTTCTGCAAGACCGAAGAGGAAGAGCTTTTCGCATTGGCGCGTCCGACCGAGGCTCATCCTTCCGTCATCGCCATGCGTGAGCTGGCGGCGAAGTGGAAGGTGACGATTCCCACCAGCTTCTTCGAGAAGGACGGGCACCACTACTACAACACGCTCGCGGTGATCGGACCGGACGGCGCGATCATGGGGACCTACCGCAAGAGCCATATTCCCGACGGGCCGGGCTACGAGGAGAAGTACTACTTCCGCCCGGGCAACGACGGGTTCAAGGTCTGGGACGTTCCGGTGAACGGCGAGGTCGTGCGCGTGGGCGTGGGGGTGTGCTGGGACCAGTGGTATCCCGAATGCGCGCGCGTCATGGCACTGATGGGCGCCGAGCTTCTGCTCTACCCCACAGCCATTGGTTCCGAGCCCTACGACGCCACGCTCGACACCAGTCGCATGTGGCGTCGCGCAATGATCGGTCACTCGGTCTCCAACTGCATGCCGGTGATTGCCGCCAACCGCATTGGCGTCGAAACTGAGTGCGGGACCGAGCAGACCTTCTACGGCCACTCCTTCATTTCCGACGAATGGGGGGATTACGTCACCGAATTCGGTAAGCAAGAGACGGGCGTGCTGGTGGCAACGCTTGATCTTGCACGTGCGGCGAAGCACCGCGCAGGGATGGGCTTTTTCCGGGATCGCCGCCCCCAGCTTTATGGCCGCATCGCGCAGGACGTCTGAGAGCGTGACCGGCACGGCGGGGCATGGCGTGGCTCGGGATGAGGAGGGCGCCTATCTCGTCGCGCTGGGGTCGAACATGCGCCACCCGCGCATCGGCTCGCCGCGCCGGGTCCTTACGCGCGCGCTGGATCTGATCGGGGAGGAGATCGGCGAAGTCACGGCGATTTCGCCGTTCCTTGAGACACCCCCGGTCGGCCCCTCGCGCCGACGCTACCTCAACGCGGCCGCCATCGTCGAGACTGGGCAGGCTCCCTTGGCCGTGATGCGGGCACTTCTCGCGATCGAGGCGCGGCTGGGGCGAAAGCGCCTCGGCCAGGACTGGCAATCGCGCGTCCTTGACCTTGATATCGTGCTGTGGAGCGCGGGCCCCTGGGCCGAGGATGACGGACACACCAGTCTCGTCCTGCCCCACCCCGTCTTCCGCCAACGCGATTTCGTCCTCGCCCCGGCACGCACCATAGCGGGCACCTGGCGGGATCCTCTGACAGGTTTGTCGATCAACCAGTTACACACGCGCTTGACCAAGCCCCGACATGCCCCTAGGTGAGCCTCCACCAGATCCGCAAAGCGGCGTCGGGGGCCCTTAGCTCAGTCGGTAGAGCAACTGACTTTTAATCAGTAGGTCGCTGGTTCGAACCCAGCAGGGCTCACCACCTTTTCCAAACAATGTCCAGGAATTGCCCGGGGGGCGAAGACCAAGTAGTCGCTTCGCGGTTGCCGAAGGTGGCAGGCAGGGTTGCACCGTGCCGAACTGCGTGCCTCCGCCTCAGTTACATGTGTCCCCTGGCGTCAGGGGCGAGCGATGTTGTTGCCGGCAGCTGTCGCGCGCAGCGGGAAGGCCGTTGGTGTGCTGGGTATCTGGAAGGGGAGCGGGGAAAGTGCCTCGCAGCTGGCGCGCATCTCGTCCATGTGCTCGTGGATGGTGCGTACCAGGAGCGCGATCTGCGCATCATCGGCCTGACGCAAAGCCGTCTCGGCACCCGCGGCAAGGGACTGCAGGTGCGTTGCGCCGAGCGTGTCGGCGCTCCCTTTCAGTTTGAAGAGCCGGCGGGCGAAGTGCAGGGTGGCCTCATCTTCCTCCATGTCCGCGTACTTGCGCGGTTCTACAAGGTCCTCGAACTGGTCAAGCAACTTGGCGACAAGGGTGATGAACAGCTCGCGATTGCCACACAGGCGCTGGTGCGACAACTCGTTGTCGATGCCTTTGATTTCGGGCCAGGGAGCATCTTTTTCAGGGGATGTTTCCGGGGGAGGTACCGGACGGCGGCGACCCGAACGATAGACGAAGCGCGCCCGGCCTGAATCTTTCGCTTCGGAGAGGGCCTGCGCAGCACGTTCGCCTAGGTCACGGCCTATGGCCTCGACCGTGGTTTCGGTGTCGATGTCGCTGGATGGCTCCAGGCAGGCAAGGCCCAGGCTGACGGTGACATGGTCTGCGACCTGGGAGCGCAGGTGCGGGAGCGCGGCGTCCTCCAGAGTTGTCAGGATCGTCTGTGCCACCTCCATGCCCCCGGCCGCAGGGGTGTGAGGCAGGATCAGGGCCAGTTCCTCCCCGCCAATGCGCGCCACTGCGTCCGCGGGACGGCGCGCGCAGGTTTGCAGGAGCTGCGCGACCTTGCACAGGCACTCGTCACCCGCACCATGGCCATATTGGTCGTTGAAGAGCTTGAAATCATCGAGGTCGACGAGGATCAGGCTGAGCGGTTCGCGGCTTCGCCGAGCGCGGGCCAGCTCGTTGTGCAGCACCTCGTCATAGCGGCGTCGGTTGATGAGCCCGGTCAGCGGATCGGTCAGGTTGAGCAACTCAAGCTCGCGGGTCAGGCGGGCCAGTTCCAACTGCGTTTTCACGCGGGCGCGCAGAACCGCTCCGCGGGGTGGCTTGGAGATGAAGTCCACGGCGCCGCTTTCCAGACCTTCGATCTCGAAGCTTTCCCCGGTCTGGGCCGTGAGGAAGATGATCGGCACGTGGGCAAGCCGCGCGTCGCTGTGCAGCGCACGGCACAGGTCAATCCCGTGGGTGCCGGGCAACTCGGTGTCCAGCAGGATCAGGTCGGGCACGCGCCGTGCGATCTGCTTCATCGCCTCACTTGCGTTCGCGGCTACGCGCGGCCGCGTCAGTGGGGCGAGCTGTTCGATGAGAATCTGGGTCATGATGGGATCGCCATCAATGGTGAGAATGTCGTGCTCCATCCCATACCCCTTTTGCCGTGCCGGGAAGGCCATGAGGGTAAATGCCAAATTAAAACGGCGGCCTAGGGGGAAGGTAGGTGTAACCTCTCGTATCGGCGTCAACCGACTTTGCCTCGGCGCGAGGCGACGAGGCTGTCAGGCTGGCGTTGCCATCGCCATCGCCATCGCGGGGCCATGCGCAGCTAGGCCAGAATGCTGACCGCTTCGCGAACGACGGAGGAGGTCTGTATACTCTCCAGTGCGCCTTTGATGCGTATGGATTCGTTTGCGTGTTCCGCGCTCATGCGGTCGATCTGCTGGAATATCCGGCCGGTGTCGGGGTCCCGGATGTCAACGACGTAGTCCTGCTGCTCGAAGTGCTCGGCGAGGTCGGTGTACTTGCTGGCCCAGCCCAGGATTACGGCCGGAACCCCGCTCCTGTAGGCAAACACCACCGAGTGGTAGCGCGATGCAACGACGTATTTGAACCGGCTGATGATCTCGATCAGGGTCGGGCTCGAGTGTTCTCCGCTTATGATCTTTATGTGCTCGGGCTTGCAGACCTTGCCGAGCACACTGTTCACAAGGTTTGTGTCGGCGGTGGACGTGTTGATGATGTAGACATTCTCTCCGTTATCGATGAGCCGGTCGAGGATCTTCGCATAGAGATCGAGGACGGCGTCTGGATCGCCGATCCGGAAGACGTTCTGGTTGATGATGAAGCCGACGGAATCTTCAGGGGGGAGATCGAACGGTTTGGCTGCCAGGGACGTATGGATGTCATTTGCTGTCGGGAAGATCTTTTCGCGGATGACCATATCCTGCGACAAGGCGACGTTCGTGAGGCCAAGCGATGTGAGGCAGTCGTACCCCTCCTTTTCGCGCGCGTAGATCTTGAGGCAGTATTCCAGTTCGTCCTTGATCCGGGCTAGGAACTCGGAATTGTCCTCATCGGCCCAGTCGAAGGGGCCGAAGCTTTGCGGCATCAGGATGATCTTCTTGTTATAGGACCGGGCTATCCGGATCGTCTGGAGCAGCAGTTCTCCGGCCTGTTTGCTCCAGCCGGAGCCGAGCGTGTAGCCGCTGGCATCGAAGATGGCGTCAGCTTCGCGCAGCGCCTTTTCCATGGCGGGGACCTTGCCGTTCCACTTGTCGCTCTTTTTCCAGAGGCCGACCGAATAGGTCAGGAGCGATTCCAGGGGCAGGATCTTATTGAGGTGATACTTGAATACACGGCGGGTGTAGTCGTCGTAGGGCAGCATGTTGAAGGTGTATTGTTCCGGGTGATCATACTTGTTGGCAAACCCCACGACCTCGCAGTCGGGATAGAGGGAGCGAAGGGTGTAATACAGCGAGAGAAACATGGCCTGGGAGCCCTTGTTTCGCATTTGTATGCCGGTGATCACGAATTTTCTCATCGCTGTTGCCCTCTCCCGCTGTGTCCGCATTCAGTGATCCCGGAGTAGGGGGCGGCCTTGGCGGTCCTGCCATTCGTTTCCCGGGAAGATGTTTCGATCACAGCGTGTCATGAATATGTGTCTGCACATGTATCGTGCCGTCTTGGCGGGAGCCTTCGCAGGGTCTGCGATATCAGGGCGTGCGCCGGGGTACATCTGCATAAAGGGGATTAGCACGTTATCGACATCGCATATGCCGATAGGCGCGGGGCCCGAGCGCGAAGGACCGGGCGACCCACACGTGGAGGGGGATGCCGAGCCCCTCAGCGTAGACATTCGCATGCCCACCTCATGCCGTGGGGCCATACCAGTGGCGAAGGGATTGGCCGCTGATCCGCTCCAGGGCCTCGATCGAGGGACTGTAATAGTCGTTGAGGCGCTTGCGCAGATCCTCTGTCAGTGGCGGGTACTGGACCTTGCGGGCAATCAGACCCCGCAGGGATTCGAAGGCGGACGTGCCGCGCAAGGGCCGGGCGAGGGGCTTCATCCAGGCAAGGCGCCTTCGCAGGATGGGCGGGACGAGCGGGGCCGTCTTGTCCTTGACCTTCCCTCCGCCATCGCGGGCGAGAGCGCGTGATGGCAAGCCCAGGTGGGAGCGAACAAGGGCCATCTGCGCGTCGGGATCGCTCATGACGCCTTCGAAGAACAGGACCAGAAGCCGCTCCTCACCGAAGAGCTCGATATAGGGCTTCAGGTGCGCGGCGAAGTTCCCCGAACCCAGGAGTTGCATGTTCTCGCTGGTCGCAGGATCGAGGTAGGACGTGATGTCCGAGCCGACCTCTCCGCGCCGGAACAGCATGCAGTAGCCCGAGTAGGCGCGTTCGACCGGATTGCGCAGTTGGGCAACCAGCTTCACGTGCGGAAGGTGGCGATGCAGACGGGCCGCTGCCTCGGGAGAATAGAGGTACGAGTTGGACTTTTCGCCAACGGTCCGGCCCGCCGGGTCCGTGTCGAACTGGGAGAGGTACCAGTCCTGACCGCGCGCGTATTCCCGCGAGAAGTAATGAAGTTCCGGGTCCGGCATATGGACACCCGGATCGGACTGCAGTTGCTTCTGGAGCCAGGTGGTCGCCGATTTGGCGGCTCCAATGATGACGAAGTCGATGTCATTGAACTGCATGGGCGGACAAGGCCTTCTGGTTGATGCACTGCCACGGCCGGCAACGTGAACGGTTGTCGGTGCGACTTAGGTACAAGTTGGGCGTGTAGCCTCGCAATTACCTCTTAGGTTGAGCGCTGCGTAAAAAGGGGCATGTCGGAGGTGGCCTTGTGGCTCTTCCGGTCAGTGCCAGGCCTCACTTGTGGAAGATGCGCTCGTGGAAGAAGCGCCGGTAGGGGTAGCGCTCCAGCGCGCGGTAGACACCTTCGGTCAGCAGCAGCGTCAGCGGGATCGTGCAGGCGAGGAAGAGTGCGATCGAGACGAGCCAGTCCGATGTGAACAGGCCAGCTTTCACGAATACCGTGCGCAGCCCGTAATAGGTGTAGGGATGGCAGATGTAGAGGCTGTAGCTGACCGTGCCGAGATAGGATGAGAAGCGGTTTGCCAGAAGGCGTGAGGTCAGGCTGTTCGGGCTGATCGCCAGGTAGAAGTAGGCGACCGTGGCAAGAAAAACGGCATAGGTACGCGGGTCCGAGAGATCGCCGTGCCCGAAGGTATAGTGCCGCACCGAGGCCAGGATAAGGCATGCGGCGAAGGCCAGGATCTCGAGCCAGGGGCGCAGGCGCAGCGGCGGCCAGACCTGGCGTTCGTGGAGCAGGCGTACCGCGATCCCACCGAGGAAGAACGCCATGGCGGGATAGCGCCACAGGAACACCAGCGAAATGGCCGCGAGGGCCAGCGTGAGGCTCTTGTTCCCGGTGCGAACGCCGGTGTGCACGATGAGGCAGCAAAGCGTGTAGAAGACGACTTCGTAGCTCAGGCTCCACGCGTTGGGCGTCAATTGCTCGGTGTGGGTAAGCAGGTTGATCATCAGCAGCGCAGGCACGATCGAGCGCCAGTCGTTGAGCGCGGGATAGGCGTTGGTGAGGGCGTTCGCGCAAATGAACACGAGCGAGAAGGCGAGGAACAGCGGGTAGAGCCGCAGCAGGCGGCGCAGGGCGAACTCGCGCGGGGAATAACGCATGACACTGGGTAGAATGACGAAGCCGCTGATCACGAAGAACAACCACACGCCCCAGCGTCCGAAGTTCCAGGGCGCGTACGTCAGGCCAAGATAGGCCGGAACGTTGGCGTAGACGTGCTCGCCCACGCCGCCGAGCATATGGGCGAGGAAGACCATGAACGCGGCCACGCCGCGAAGGGCATGGACGGTGGTGTTGAAGGTCCGCTCCTGAACGTGCGGGCGCTCGGGCGCGGCCGCGTTCTGAGCCGTGCGCGGGGCAAGGCGGTCGGGAGCCGTCGGGGCGAGGGTGTCGAGCCGGTCGAGCATGGGCGAAAGGGCCTGGTGATCCTGTTCTGGCTCCCAAGATGGTCGAGGGCAGATGGCAAGAGCGGGGACTTGCCGATGCCGGATACCGCGGGGACGCAGGCCGAGCGTCGCGGGGAAGGCGGCCCGGGTCAATTGCCCTGAATTGCCGCGATGTGCCTCGAAAGATGGAGCGAAAAGGCATGGACGGGGTGACTTCGGGGAGCCCCTGAAAGGCCATGGACCACCCCCTTTGCGCCCTTGTTCCGGCGAGGGCGCAAGGGCAGCGTGGAGGTCGTGCGTCAAGGTTGGCGCGCCTGTCCGCGTGCATGTCCACGCACATGTCCCCCTGGCCCCTGAAAGGAGTGTCTTCGTGGCAACCCCTGTCCGGCTTTACTCTTCCGCTAGTGGTCCGAGCCCGAGGAGCCTCCCTTGTGCGGCGTGGCAGGTGCAGGGGTGACCCGGCTGAGGGGGGCGGCCCTGCGCTCCGAACTCGTGCTGGCTCTGCGCTTCGGTCTTGTCGGGCTTGCCAATACGGCGATCGGCTATGGCCTGATTCTGGCCTGGCTCCTTGCGGGCGTCGGTGACTATGGCGCCAACGTTCTGGGCTTCGCGTTGGGCTTTCCGATCTCCTATGCGCTGCACCACAGGCTTACCTATCGACGCCGGGAGGCGATGAGCCGCCAGGCTCTGCGGGCCTATGCACTCGCCTTTGCGGCGTCCTATGGCGTCAATCTGGGGGTCGTGGCCGCGGGGCGGGCGCTGGGTCATGTGGGCAGTCCGCTGGTGCAGGGACTGGCCGTCCTGGCCTATGCCGCCTGCCTGTTCGTTCTCACTCGCTGCCTTGTTTTCCGTTCTTCACAAGCGAGACGACCTGCGGAAAGTTGAGCTGGCTCTCGACGATCGGCTTGATCTCGGTCTTGGCCTGCAGGAACAGGCGGCCCACGTATTCGCCCAGGATCCCCATGAAGATCGCGTTGATCGCGATCGACATCAGGAGGAGGATCGTGGTGGTGGCAAAGCCGTCCGGCCAGGACTGGCCGAAGATGAGCCGCCCGACCAGGTAGACGAAGGTCAAGAGGAGGCTGAGCAGGCCGATCACCAGCCCTGCAATCGAGGCCAGGCGCAGCGGCAGCAGCGAATGGTTGAGCACCCCATCGACCGCGAGCGAGAGCATCGACTTGAGAGGGAACTTGCTCTCCCCCTCGGTGCGGCCCATGCGGTCGTACTCGAGCCCGACCTGGGAAAAGCCCATCGCGCTGATGAGCCCGCGCAAGTAGGGCGAGGCATCGGTGACCTTCTGGAGTTCAACCAGGATGCGCCGGTCGACGAGGCGGAATTCGCCCACGTTGACGGGGAGTTCGTCCTCGCTGATGAACGACACGAAGCGGTAGTAGAGGCGCCGCAGCGAGGCGATCACGAACCCGTCCTGCAAGGTGCGCCGGATACCGTAGACGACCTGGTGCCCGATGCGCCAGAGTTGCAGCATCTTGGGGATCAGTTCGGGCGGGTCCTGCAGATCGCAGTCGAGCTGGATCGCGCAGGCCCCGCTGGCCGCCTGATAGGCCGTCAGCAGTGAGCGCTGGTAGCCGTAGTTGCGCGAGAAGCGGATCACCTTGAGCGCGGGATCCTTTGCTGCCAGTTCTTCCAGCAGCGGGAAGGTCCGGTCGGTCGAGTGGTTGTCGGTGACGATGATCTCGTAGTCATAGTCGGGCAGCTGGCGGAAGACCTTGACGATGGTTTCGTAGCAGCGAACGACGTTACCTTCCTCGTTGTAGGCCGGAACCAGGACCGAGACCAGCGTCCGGGGCGTGCAGGTGGACCCGGTGATGCCAGGGCCGGTCACGACCAGGTCTCGGCTAGATGGGCCTTGGCAAGATGGTTCTGGGCAAGATGGTTCTGGGCGAGGCGTGCGGCGCGTGCGCGGCGCTCGGATGCGATGGTTTGCACAAGGCCTTCCTCCAGCCCGATCGCACAGCGCCAGCCAAGACGATGCCAGGCAAGTTCCGGGCAGGTGCGAAGTTCCGTCACAGGACGTCGCGAGGCTCCACTGTCCAGTCGCACGAAGTCCGCGGGGGCGCCGATCAGGGCGCGCAACGTCTCGAGCACGTCGGCCATGCGCGGGGCATGGCCCGATCCGATATTGATGACAGGGCAGTTGGCGGGCACGATGTCGGCGATCCGCATCAGGCCCGCAACGGCATCCTCGACGTGCATCAGATCGCGGCGGTCGTCTGGTGCGCTCAGGGTAATCGGGCGCTCGTCGAGGAAGGCGTCGATCGCCTCGGCAAGGAGAAATGCGCGTGATTGGCTTGGGCCGTAGCACAAGGCGAGCCGGGCCGTGACGACGGGGAAGGGCAGGCTGGCAGCCAGCACGTCGAGGGCGGCGGTCAAAGCGAGCATGCCCGCGCCATAGGGCGTGGCCGGGCGGACGGGGCCGTCTTCACGGCTGGGCACGTCTGTCGGGCCATATTCGGCCAACGTTCCCGCGCGGACAACGATCCGGGGCGGGACGGGCAGGCCGGCGAGGGCCTCTACAAGGGGCAGCGTGGTCGTGAGGCTGGAGTGTATCGCGGAGTCGACCGCCTCGATGGGGGATGCCGCCCGAGGCCGTGTATCCGCGGCAAGATGATAGACGTGGGTGGGCGAAACCTCCTTGAGGCAGGCCTCGAGGGCGGTGCGGTCGCTCAGGTCGATCCTGTGCAGCGTGATCCGGTCCAGCACGGGTGCCAGCCGTTCGAGCCGGGTCGAGGGCCGCACGAGAGCGTGGACCTGCGCCCCGCGTTCAAGGAGGCTCCGCACCAGGTGCGCGCCGACGAAGCCGGCGGCACCTGTCACGAATGAGACACTGGGAAGCACGCAATCCTCCTGAGGTGGGCGTCAGTCAGACGATCTGCGGCGAGGGCAGGGGGACCAGGAACTTGCCGCCGCGCGCGCGGAAGGCCTCCTGCTGCTCGTAGATCTCGTCGAAGAAATTCCAGGCCAGGACGAACAGGACGTCGGGTGCCTTTTCCTCGATTGCGCTCACCGGCTTGATCGGAATGCGCGTGTTGGGGGAGTAGAGCCCGTGCTTGAGCGGGTTGCGATCGACGAGGAAATCGAGATACCGCGTATCGATGCCGAAGTGCGTGATCAGCGTGTTGCCGCGCGCCGAGGCGCCGTATCCCGCGATCTTGAGCCCTTGCGCCTTCAGGTCATCGAGCATGGCACGGGTTTCCCGGCCCATCTCCTCGACCCGCGAGGCGAGCTCGTCGTAGGTACTTTGTTCGAGCATCCCCGAACCCATTTCCTCGGCGAGCATCGCTCCCACCCGGTCACTGGGCGCGCGGGGCGCTTCCTTGCGGGTGAGAAAGACGCGCATCGAGCCGCCGTGGATGTCAGGAAGCGAAAGCGCGTCGGTGACTTCCAGGTCGAAGTTCGCGGCGAGCTTGGCAATCGAGAGCAGGCTGAACTCGGAGACGTGTTCGTGGTAGATGTTGTCGAATTCGGTGTGCTCGATGTACTCCTTGGCGCGCGGTACCTCGATCACGAACGTGCCGTTGGGAGCCAGGAGAATGCAGATCGCTTCCATGAAGGTGTGCAGGTCACCGATGTGATTGAAAGTGTTGGTGGTGACGATCACCTTGGCCGGCCCGCGCGCGTCACGGACCTGCGCGGCCGTCTCGGGCGTGAAGTAGGCAAGGAAGGTCTCGACCCCGCGCTGGGCGGCAAGTTCGGCGATGTTCTCGGCCGGATCGAAACCCAGTGTCGTGCAGCCCAGCGTGTTGCAGGCGGCGAGTAGCAGCCCGTCGTTGCTGCCGATGTCCACGATCAGCTCCTCGCCCGCGATCCCGGCAAGGACCTCCGCGAAATCGTGGAAATGCGTGTGCATCCGCGCGGCGCCCGAGGGGACGTAGAGGTAGTGGCGGAAGAAATCGGCCGGGATCTGGTCGGCGATCTCGATCAGGCCACATTCAAGGCACACCTGGGTGTTGAGCGGGAACGCGGGCTGGGGGCGATCGAGGTCCTCGGGACGGATCAGCATCTGTGCTGGCGCATGGTCGCCCAGCGGCAGGAAGAGGTAGGGCGAAGGCGCCTTGCAGGCCCGGCAGGCGGTGAGCGTGGCGTTGGTGGCGAGCGGCGGCATGGTCGTGTTCTCAGGCATTCGAAACCTCCCGGCTGCGCTGGTCGGCGAGCGCGTTGCTGAAATCCTCGAAACGGGCGTGCATGTAGTCGATATGCGCGTCCGTAAGACCGTGGTGGCAGGCAAGCAGGATGCCGCCGCGCATCACATCGTCGGCGACTGGATAGCCTGCGGGATCGCGCGCCACGGTGACCGACTTCATGGCCGGCTGGCGCAGGATGTTGCCGGTAAAGACCGGTCGGGTCTGGATGTCACACCCCTCCAGCCACGTCTGAAGCTCGCGCCGGGTGAAGGGGGCATCCTCGCGAATGGTAAGCGGGAAGGCCAGCCAGCCGGTGCGCGAGCCGGGCATCTGGCGGGGCAGTTCGAACCAGTCCTCATAGGCCTTGAAGAAGTCGTACTGGCGCTGGAAGTTGTGTTCGCGCGCGGCGATGTTGTGTTCCAGCTTGCCCAGCTGGACCAGACCGAAGGCCGCGCCGATTTCCGACGGCTCGACGTTGAAACCCAGCTCCTCGAACAGGAACTTGGCATCGTAGCTGAAGCCATCGAGCTCGACGTTGAAGCGCTTGTCGATGCTTTCGGAATCGACGTAGAGCGAACTTGTCCGCCCCCACGAACGCAGCAGCAGACCCCGCCGCGCCAGATCCGGATCGGACACGCAGAGCATGCCCCCGTTCCCCGCCGCGTTGATGACGTGGCTGCCATAGAAGCTGGTCGTCGAGATGTGCGAGCGCGTGCCCGTGCTGGTGCCATGCAAGGTGGCGCCCAGCGTGTCGGCGCTGTCCTCGATCACCATGAGGCCATGGGCCTGGGCGATCTCCCAGATACGGTCCCAGTCGGGCAGGTTGCCGATCAGCGAGGGGATCATCATCGCCCTGGTGCGCGGCGTGATCATCGCCTCGATCTTGTCGACATCGATGTTGTAGGTGCCAGGCGCGGCATCGACGAAGCTGGGCACGAGCCCTGCGCGCACGAGCGGGGCGACCGTCGTTGCGAAAGTCAGCACCGGGGTAATGACCTCGCTCCCCTTGGGCAGGTCGAGCAGTTCGACCGCGAGGTAGTTTGCCGAGGACCCGGAGTTGACCATGATCCCATGGTCTTTCGCGAAGAGCGCGGCGACCTTCTCCTGCATCTCGCGGACCTTGAGGCCCATCTGGGTAGAGGTGCGCAGCACCTCGAGCACGGCGGCGATTTCCTCCTCGCCGTGGACTGTCTGGCCGTAGTTTACGCGCATGCTGCTGCCGCCCTTTCGATGGATGGTTGACGCGGGGTGAGGGATGTCGGGTGTTCGCTGTAGCGGGCGATCTGCGCGGCGCTGAAGGCGCGCATGTCGGCGGCGTGGGCACAGGCCTCGCGGTACCATTCCACGCTCATGCGCACGGCCTCCCCGGTGGAGAGACGCGGTGTCCAGCCGAGCACGGCGCGCGCCTTGCTGCTGTCGAGCGTGAGCATACCCGCCTCGTGCGGATCATCTGGCCGTTTGCCGAACAGGATACGCGGGGCCCCTTCGCCCCAGGCTGCGATGACGTGCTGCGTAATGGCTTCGACGTCGAGGAAGTCGTCGGCACTCGGCCCGAAGTTCCA
Source organism: Novosphingobium decolorationis (assembly GCF_018417475.1). Taxonomy (NCBI): domain Bacteria; kingdom Pseudomonadati; phylum Pseudomonadota; class Alphaproteobacteria; order Sphingomonadales; family Sphingomonadaceae; genus Novosphingobium; species Novosphingobium decolorationis. The sequence goes on along the minus strand of NZ_CP054856.1, from coordinate 1,096,094 downwards.
GCCCTGCGCATAGCGCTGGCCGTCCTCGCCCATGAGGCGTGCGCCAAGGAGGAGATAACCTCCCAGGGGTTCGAGTACATGCTGCCAGGGGCGCACGCTGGCCGGATTGCGGATCGTGACCGGCTGGCCGGCCAGAGTTGCGCGCACGATGTCCGGAAGCAGTCGGTCGAGCGAGGCATCGCCGCCGCCAATGACGTTGCCCGCGCGCGCGGTGGCGATCTGGCACCCCTCGGGGGCACTGAAGAACGAGCGGCGAAAGGCCTCTGCGACCAGCTCGGTGCAGCCTTTGGATGCGCTGTAGGGATCGGCTCCGCCCAGAGGGTCGGTCTCGCGATAGGCCCAGTGCCATTCGCGATTGTCATAGCATTTGTCGCTAGTCACCACGACGACCGCGCGGGCGCTGGGCATACGGCGTACCGCATCGAGAACCACGGCCGTGCCGGTGACATTGGTGGCGAACGTCTCGACCGGCGCGGCGTAGGAGGGGCGCACCAGCGCCTGGGCTGCAAGGTGGAACACGATGTCCGGAGCAAGCCCCGCGCACGTCTCTGCAAAGGCGCGCTCGTCGCGGATGTCGGCGATGCGGTGGTCGATGAGCTCGGAAATCCCCACGCTGCGGCCGAAATCGGGGCCGTCGGGATCGGTGGGAAGGGCAATGCCCGTGACTTCGGCGCCGAGCGCCTTCAGCCACAGGGTGAGCCAGGCCCCCTTGAAGCCGGTGTGCCCTGTTACCAGCACCCGCTTGCCGCGATACGTGTCGGCCAGCGTCTGCCCGAGAGAAGGGTAGACTTCAGACATTGATGAGCTTCGTCGGCGCATCGGTGGTCAGCACGGCCTGCCCGTTCTCGAAATCCATCCAGGGCGGCAGGGCCTGAGTGGCGAGGGCATCGAGCGTGTCGCGGTCGCGCACGGTGTCCATGGGATGCCAGAAGCCCTTGTGCTGGTAGGCCATAAGTTCGCCGTCGTGGGCAAGGCGGGTGAGCGGGGCCTGCTCGAGCGGTTCCTCGTCGCCCTCGAGGTAGTCGAGAACACCCGGCTCGAAGATGAAGAAACCGCCGTTGATCCAGGTTTCGTACTTGCGCACCTTCTCGGTGAATTCGACCACCTGGCCATCCTCGATCTCGAGGTTGCCGAAGCGGGCGGGCGGGCGCACCGCGGTCACCGTCGCAAGCTTGCCGTGTGAACGATGAAAGTCGAGAAGCGCGCCGATGTCGACGTTGCCCACGCCATCGGCATACGTGACCATGAAGGTTTCATCGTCGAGCCAGGAGCGCAGGCGGCGCAGGCGCCCGCCGGTCATCGTGGCGAGCCCGGTGTCGACGACCGAGACGCGCCAGTCGATCTTGCTGGTCGGGCGCAGCGCCATCTCGCCATTGCCGATCCCCACCGTGAAGTCGTTCGACATCAGGTGCAGGTCCTGGAAGAAGCTCTTGATCGCCATGGCCTTGTAGCCGCACGCGACGATGAAGTCGTTGTGCCCCCAGTGGTCATAGATATCCATGACGTGGAGCATGATCGGCCGTCCGGCGACCTCCACCATGGGCTTGGGGACGCGGACCGTCTCTTCGGCAAGGCGGGAGCCCAGGCCCCCTGCGAGCAACACGACTTTCATGTTCCAAGGCTCCGATCAGTGTGTGGGATCAGCGGTTGGGAAGCGCTCCTGAAGGTCTCGCTTCGGGACATGCAGGAAGGGTAAGGCTTGAGCGGGATGCGGCGAAATGGGCATCGGGGTTAGGCGGGTTTAGCCAGGTGGACACTCAAAGGGTGGAGGGCCCGCCCGCCGGGGGCAGGACAGGCGTCGCATCCGGGCGGCGGTACAGTTCGATGGTCCGTCCCTTGTGGCGGCGCCGAAAGCCGGTGTAGCCGTGGGACAGCGCATAGGCCTTGAAGGGCTCTTCCAGCTTTTCCTCGCCACTGATCAGGATCGCGGGCGGCGGGGCGGCGTCGAGGAAGGCGGCCAGCCCGGCGGCGGAGGTCGTGGTGTAGTAGCGCCGGTCACCTTCAGGGATGTAGGGCGCAACGCGGTACACGAACTGGCCCGCCGCGAATTCGGGGGGCACGGCGAAGTTCCCCGCGAGCGCAAGGGCCGGGGTGAGCGTTGCGACCCGTTCACCGCCGGAAAAGCCCGCCTCGCGCGCCAGGGCGCGCATGTCGCGGTGCAGGCTGATCGTCTCCCACTGTTGGGGGCGGGCCAGCTGGACAAGCCCGGGCCCGATCCGCGATGCACATCCGACAAGGGCGAGGAGCGCCACGGCCCCAAGCACCGCTTGGGCTCCCGGAAGGTCGGGCGTTGCCGTGCGGGCGCGCAGCAGGACAACAGCCAGAATCAGGAACGGGATCGGGGGTACGAAATACTGCGGGAAAGAAGGCGAGGGGACGAAGGCCACCACGAAGCCTGTCGCGGCAAGGCCCAGCGCCAGGACAACGCTCCAGCCCCGGACAAGCCGTAGGCTCTCACGCATGTTCGTGCGCATGGCCGGGATGAGCGCGAGCGCCACGATCCCTACGAGGCTGAGCAGCGTTGCATTCGCAAGCCAGATGCTCTCGGCGAGCAGTATCCTGGCGGCCAGTGTGTCCACCTTGGGCTCGCTGGAAGCGGCCCAATAGGCCGGCTGTAACTCGGTGAAATAGCGCAGGGTGTGGGCAAAGAAGCTCTGCGTATCGAACAGGACGTACATCAGGACGGGTAGCCCTGCGAGCAGGCCGCCTGCCGCCAGCGGAAGGGTCCCGGCCAGAAGTCGCAGCGCGAACCCGCGCGAGGTCGGCGCGAACAGGGTCGCAAGCGCAAAGAACGGGGCCAGAAAGATGTAGTTGGCCTTGAGACCGATGGCGCAGGAGACCAGGACACCTGCGGCAAAGTAGGCGAGCGGCGCGGGGCGGGTGGATCCGATCCCGTGCAGCAGCGCGTAGAAAGCCAGCAACGCAGGGGCGAGCGGGAGCAGGTTGTTGGTGGCCAGCATCCCCGCCCCGCCCAGCAGCAGGACGTTGCCCATCAGCAGGCACGCGGCGGTGAAGAAAGCAAGGAACCCCGCTTCGGTCCGGCGGCAGATCAGCCAGATCGCGCCAAGTGCCGCGGCCCATCCGGCCAACACCAGAAGGCGCGCGACGAGGAGGAAATGTTCGGTTCCGACAAGGTCGTAAAGGCCGCCCAGCAGCCAGGGCAGGATGGGCAGGTGGTTGTAGCCAAGGTCAAGATAGATGTCCTGCGTCCCACCCAGCCGGGCGACCGTGAGGAACAGGTTTTCGTCCCGGCTGAGCGGGGTGGACATGAGCCGTCCCGCAAGCCCCAGGAATACGATCCCGAGAACCCCGAGCCCTACCAGTTCGAGACGGGCAAGAGGCTTTGGCCGCGGGCGCACATGCACGGCCTCGGCGTATTCGGGGCGAAGCTCCATCCAGTCCTCGGCGATTTCGACACGTTGCATCTGTGGCCTGCATTTCCCGCTGTTGATCCTGTGAAATCTGACGGATCGGCAGGCCGCGAGGCGAGCACGATTCGGGCGTACCCATTCCGGGTCGCGCCTCCCACGAAGGGGAACGGGAGAGCGTCGGGCGGGCTCGAAGCGGGGGCGCGGCCCTCCCAAGGGCTGCAGGCCGGGCCAAAAGGGGTAGACCGTATTCCCAGATTTCCGGGGGGCACGATCTGATACGCTCGGCAAGACCGACAGAGCTCCGTGCGGGGGCTCCTTGCGTGAAACCGGAAGACGGATTTTGCCGCGTGCCTTCTAGCCAGACCCCACCCCAACACATTCTCATCGTGACCTCGGGCCTTGGTGCGGGGGGCGCGGAACAGGTCATAGCGCAGCTGGCGCACCATCTGGTCGAAGCTGGCCATGAGGTGGACGTCGCCGCCTTCGATACCGACGAGGCGCGCATCTACCACGAGCTTCCCGTCGTGAGCCGGGTCTTCCGGCTGGGCGGGCGCTCCGGACTTGTGGGCGTTGCAGGACGGGTCAGGGCGCTTCGCGGTCTCGTCGCCCGGCGCCGTCCCGATGTCGTCCTCTCGTTCCTGACCAAGATCAACCTGGTGGCGGCCTTGGCGGTTCAGGGCCATCCCGCTCGCCTGATCTGCGCCGAGCGCAACAACCCCGAGCAGCAGCAACTGCATCCCTTGTGGAACCTGGCGCTGCGCTGGTTCTACCGCCGAGCCGACACCATCATCTGCCAGACCGAGGGGGTACGCCGCTGCTTTGCACATGACCTGCAGGGGCGGCTGGTGACCATTCCCAACCCCGTTCCCGAACCCGATGTCGTGCGCGGGGAGGGGACTACCTACACCGTCTGCGCGGTCGGGCGTCTCACCTACCAGAAGGGGTTCGATCGGCTGATCGAGGCCTTCGCCGACATCGCCGCCGATTACCCGCAATGGCGCCTCGCCATCTGGGGCGAAGGCCCTGATCGCGAGGCGCTTGAGGCGCGTATACGCGAGAGGAGCCTGGAGGGGCGCATTGTCCTGCGCGGACTTGGCGAAAGGCCGCGTTCCTGGATCCGCGAGGCCGACGTCTTCGTGCTCTCTTCGCGCTACGAGGGGTTCCCCAATGCCCTGGCCGAGGCCATGGCGGCCGGTCTCCCCGTGCTGGCAACCCGATGTGATTTCGGTCCCGAGGACATGATCCGGGACGGTGAGAACGGTCTCCTGGTCAAGGACGAGGGCGCACACGCTGCGCTGGGCGCCGCGCTCGCGCGACTGCTCGGCGACGCGCCGCTGCGCGAGCGACTGGGCCAGGCGGCGACGTGTTCGATGCTGCGCTTTCGCCCGGCTTACGTGCTGCGCCGCTGGGACGAGGTCTTGCGGCATCCTCCCGGCCATGGTCTGTCCGCAGGAGGTTCACGGCGAGGCGCGCGCCGGTCTCCAAGGGACAGGGCGCATGCTCTGGCGAGGAGCGAATGAGCGTGCAGATGCTGCGGGTGCTGTTCACTTCGGCGGGACGCCGGGTCGAGCTGACCCGATGCTTCCGGCGAGCGGGCACGGTGCTCGACGTCGCCATCGAGGTGCATGCCTGCGACCTCACGCCGCACCTCAGCGCCGCGTGTCTTGATGCCGATGCCAGCTTTGCCGTACCGCGCTGCACGAGCCCGGACTATGTGCCGCGCCTTCTCGACTACTGCCGGGCGAACGGGATCGACCTGCTGGTGCCGACCATCGACACCGAGCTTGAGGCGCTGGCCGCCGCGCGCGAGGACTTCGCGGCAGTGGGGACGCTGGTTCATGTCAGCGCGCCCGAGACGATTGCCATTGTCCGGGACAAGGCCCGGACGACCGAGGTGCTCGAGCGCGCCGGCGTTCCGGTGCCGCGGACCGCCCCCATCGAGGCGGTGCGCGCGGCGCCGGGGGACTGGAGTTGGCCGCTCTTTGCCAAGCCGGTCGGAGGGAGCGCCAGCCGCGGTATCGGAGTGCTGGAAGGTCCCGGTGACATCTGTGCCCTCTACGAAGAGCCGATGCTGGTGCAGGACCTGCTCGAAGGCCCCGAATACACGATCAACATGTACCTTGATGGCGAGGGGCATATGCTGTGCGCCATTCCCCACGAACGCCTTTCGGTCCGCGCGGGGGAAGTGGAGAAGGGGCGCACCTTGCGCGACCCGCGCATGATCGAGATTGCAGAGGCCATCGCGCAGACCCTGCCCGGCGCGCAAGGGGCGCTGTGCTTCCAACTGATCGATGACCCCTGCCATGGCCTGCGCGTGTTCGAGATCAACGCGCGCTTCGGAGGCGGGTACCCGCTTGCCGATCATGCGGGAGGACGCTTTGCCGAAAATCTCCTGCGCCGGGTCTTGGGCCGCGCACCGGTGGACCCTTCTGACTGGCGCGCCGGGGTGACCATGGTGCGCTACGACGCGGCGCATTTTGTTGGCTGATCCGTACTTGGCAGAGGACAGCGGATGTCTCGATCTGACGGACCGCGTCCTCGTGCTCGATCTCGACGATACGCTCTACCTCGAACGCGACTTCGCGTTCAGCGGCTTTGCCGCGCTGGAGCCGTTGGTCTTCCAGCGTATGGGCCGGACGGGCTTTGCCCGGGCTTGCCGCACCCTGTTCGAGGCAGGCCTTCGTGGAACGATTTTCAACCAGGCGCTGGCGGAGCTGGGTGCTGCGGGCGAAGAGGAACTGATCCGCGAACTTGTCGGGGCCTACCGCGCGCATGATCCGCAGATCGCGCTCGCCTCCGATGCGGCGCGCTTTCTTGCACGGGCGCCGTGCGCAAGCAGCGCGCTGATCTCGGATGGGCCTGCGGGCATGCAGCGCTCCAAGGTGCGCGCGCTTGGTCTGGAGGAAAGGCTGGGACGGATCGTTCTGACCGGCGAACTCGGCCCCGGCTGCGGCAAGCCGCACCCCCTTGGCTATGCCCTAGTCGAGGAATGGTCGCAGCGTCCTCCCGAGGCGCATGTCTATATCGCGGATAACGCGGCCAAGGACTTTCTCGAGCCGCGCCGACGCGGGTGGACGACGATCCAGATCCTGCGGCCCGAACGGGTTCATCGCGGCGCGGCACCTACCCTTGCGCACCGCGCGCACCATGTCGTGGGTTCGCTGGATGCGCTTGCGCTTCGCAAAGGTGCGGTGGGCGCGCGGTAAGGTCCGGGGCGGTGCCTATTCGGCAGCGTCGGATGGGCAGGCCTCGACCCGGGGCGTTTCGATCTTCGGGGCCCGGCGTTCGCCGCCCAGCATCACCCAGAACGTGCGCAAAAGGATCTGCATGTCGAGGCGCGGGCTCGCGTTGTCGATGTAGCACATGTCGAGCGCGACCTTCTCGTCAAGTGAGAGCAGGGTGTTGCCGTTGACCTGCGACCAACCGGTGAGCCCGGGACGCACGCGCGCGCGCTGGCGGCCGCGTTCGCCGAGCTGTGCGATGGTTTCGGGAAGGAGCGGGCGCGGCCCCACGAAGGCCATGTCGCCGCGCACCACGTTCCACAGGCCTGGCAGTTCGTCGAGACGGCTTCGGCGCAGGAACTTGCCCAGGCCTGTGACGCGCGCCTCGTCGGGGAGGGGCGCTCCCGCTGCATCGAAGGCGCTGCGCATCGAGCGCAACTTGAAGAGCGTGAAGCGTGCCTGGTGAAGTCCGGAGCGTTCCTGCCGGAACAGGATCGGGCGGCCCATGCTGAGCGCCACGCCCAGCCCCAGAACGCCGATGACGGGCGCGCAAGGGACAAGCATCAGCACGGCAAGCGCGCGCGTAGCCAGACGCGAGCCGCCGGGGCGGGTGGCCGGGGATGGCTCGTGCGCGGCGGTGTCCTGCAAGGGGTCATCGGTGGGGGGGGGCATCGACGCTCAGGCCGCGCTTGGCTGGTAATCACCGCGCGCGAACATGCGGCGGATGCGCTCGCCCCAGGTCGGGATCGGCGGGATGTCGGAGGTGTAGTATTCGGCCGAATAGCGGTAGAACTGCACCGAATCCCCGTACCTGCGGCGGGCGTGTTCGGCGTAGTCGACCTGGTCGAAGATGACGCCGCGGATCCTGTCGGTGTCCATGACCTCGAAGGCAGCGCGCATCTGGTCGATGGTGGTCTTGCCCCAGCGCGCGACCAGGATCGTCTGGTCGGCAAAGTCACACATGGTGCGCGCATCGCGCACGGCCAGCGCGGCGGGGGCATTGATGACGATGAGGTCGAAGCGTTCGCGAAGCTGTTCGAGCAGGCCGGTGAGGCGGTGGGATGACAGGATCACGGCGGGCTCCGCGACGGGTGCCTTCGCGCTCAGGAGATAGATGCGCTTTTCGCTCGGCTCGCTGTCCAGGATGGCCTCGAGATCGCGCTCGTCCCGGGCGATGTCGTCCGGCCCTTCGACCCGGCGATGCTGGAGCATCAGTCCGTCAAGGTCCGCGCGGCCTGTCACGATATCGACCAGGTCCGGGGCCAGCGACTGTTCCTGCAGGCGTTGGAGCACGCCGCGCTTGCGCAGGTCGAGGTCGAGGACGACGGTGCGATCCCCCATCGCCACACCTGCCGCGGCGAGGGAGAGCGAGACCGTCGATTTGCCATCGCCGGGAACAGGCGAGCTGATCAGGACGACCTGCGAGCCCTTTCGCCCCGGGCGCAGGGCGCGCAGGTCGCAATAGGCCGAGCGTGCAACTTCGGAGAACAGCGATTGCGGTTCTGTGAGCACGACGCTGTCCTTGGGGTCCTGCGAAAGACCGTGCGCGATCTGGGGCAGCATGCCCAGGGTCGGCCGACCGAAGAGGCGGCGGATCTGGGCGACGGTGCGCAGCTTGTTGTCCAGGAATTCGCGGGTAAGGGCCGCCATGAAGGCAAGAACGGTCGAGCCCAGGAACGCGGTGACCGTCATCTTGAGAGGGTTGGGCGCGATCGGTGCGTAGTCGGGAACGGCGGGCGAGACGATGGTCGAGGCCACGCCCTGCAGCTGCATCTGGGCACCTACCTGCTCCACGCGCTCGGCGAGGACCTTGTAGGCCGCTTCGGCCAGATCGGACTGGCGCACCAGCTTGTCGAGCTCCACCGTGTTCTGCGCGTTGCGATAGGCGCTGGACGACAGGCTGCCGACGACGTTCTGCAGGCGCGCGGCCATGGCGGCGGCTCCGGCCGCTTCGCTGCGGGCAAGCTGAGCCATCTTCTCGCCTTCGGCACGGGCGACGGCCTGGGTCGCGGCCTGAACCTGGTTGCGTTCACGAGCGATGCTGGTGTCGATCGTGGCAAGCTGCGAGTTGACGCGGCGCACGTCGGGGTGATTGGGGCCCAGGCTGGTGCTCAGCTTGGCCTTTTCCGCCACGAGTTCGCCGCGGCGCCGTTCGAGGGAATCGAGCGCGGTCGAGGTCGCAGTCGCCGTGCTCTGGATCTCGCTGGCGCGCGAAATTCCGGCGCTGCGGGCCGCCGAGGCATCGCGTGCAGCGTTGGCCGCTGCACTCTGGAGGGCGATGCGGTTGATCTGCTGCAGGTCCTCGGCCCCGCCGGCGCCGACAAGCATGCGGTTGCGGGTGCGGAACTCGGCGACCTTGGCGGCGGCGTCGAGGGCGGCCTGTTCGCGGGTCTGCAGTTCCTTCTCGAGCGAGCCGAGAAGTTCCTGACGCCGCTCGTTGGTCTTGGCGTTGCGCAGGATGCCGACCGAGACGGGCAGCTGGTTGGCGATATCGGCGGCAAGCTCGGGCGAACGCGACGTCACCGAGATCTGGATGAGGTCGGAACCGCTTTCGGCATTGATCGCCAGCATGCCGAGCAGGTGGTTGATCGCGAGTTGCATCAAGGCCTTGCCGGTAAGATTGTCGTTGCCCAGTTCACTGCGGAACCTCTCATCGTTGAGGAGGTCGAGGTCCTTGATGATCTGGCCGGCCACCGAACGCGAGCGGTGCAGGCGCACCGTGTTCGCGACACGCTCGGCGTTGCGCGAGTTGACGTCGGCCTGGTTGGTGCCGACCTCGTCGATCAACTCGACCTGGACGTTGGAGCTGGACTGATAGAGCGGGGGCGAGGCCAGTTGCTGGGCGAGCACGAGCACGGTGATCACGCTGACGATGGCGAGGATCATGCCCCGATAGCGGTGGAACAAGCGCACCAGGTCCTGCGGTCCGATCTGTTCGGAGGCTGCACCCATCGCGCTTCCTTCCGGCTGCGGGGACGTGCGGTGCAGCGCAACCGAAGCGTCAGGGTCGTGATGTGCGATCGACGTCGACATTTCCGCTCTCCTCGGGCTGGACGCAGGGACCATCCGATGTGTGTGGTGTCAGGAGAGGGCAGTATGGTTCACGGCCCTGCGGGAACAAATCGCGCATCCGGAAGGGGGCCTGCTTCTTTTCTGGCTAGTCCTTATGGGCAGGACCGGAACGAAGGAGGGACTTGTAGAGGTCGAAATGGCGCTGCGCGGAGCCCTCCAGGCTGTAGCTCTGGCTCGTTGCGAGCGCGCCTTGCGAGTAGGAGTGGTAGTAATAGGCGTTGTGGGCAAGACGGGCGATCGCGTTGGCGAAGGAGGACGGCTTGTCGAGCGCGCACAGCGCGCCGTTGCGCCCGGGCACCACCAGCCCGCGATTGCCGTTGACATCGCTGGCGACCACGGGAAGTCCCATCGACATGGCTTCGTGGATTGCGATCGATGCGCCCTCGTAGCGCGAGGTGTTGAGGTAGATGTCACTGGCAGCCAGGAGGTCGCGGATGTCGGCGCGTTCTCCCAGGAATTGCACCATGTCGGCAAGGCCAAGGGCATCGACCTTGCCACGCAGCCGCTCCAGGTCCGTGCCGCCGCCCGCCACGCGAAGGCAGAAGACGGGCTCGGTTCCCGGGCGGAACTGGCGCAGGACACGCGCGACCTCGATGAGCAGATCGTAGTTCTTCTGGTCCGAGATCGCCCCCACGGTCAGGATGCGGCAGGGGGTCCCAACGCTCTCGCGCGGGGCCTTGGCGCGGTAGCTGGCGGCCGGCGCATTGGGGATCAGAGAGAAGGGACGGCGCGAGAGGTCGCGATAGAGCGATGCGGTCTCGTTGCTGATCGCGACATAGTGCGCGACCACGTGGTCGAGAAAGCGGAATGCCGCTGCCGGAAACGAGAGGCGGCTGTTGTGATGGGTGAAGACGACCGGTCCTCCAAATCCCGAAAAGGCGAGCATGAGTACGGCGCGCACCGTATGGGCATGGACGATGTGCGGGCGCGTTTCACTCAGGTGGCGCCGCAGCGCGCGTACTCCTTCGATCAGTCCGCGCCGTCGGGTCAGGGCCAGGCTGTCGAAGTGCGCACCGGCCTTCGTGATGCGTTGCTGGAGTTCGGTTTCCATGGCTTGCGAGTTGCCCAGGGTCTGGGCATCGCACAGAGCCGTGACGCAGGCGCGCGCGCCAAGCCCGGCATAGGCCTCGTTGAGATTGGTGATGAGGATTTCCGCGCCGCCCGAGGTCAGGCTGGTGAGGATCGAGCAGATTCGCAGGGGCTCGGTCCCGGTCCGCGCGCCGGGCGATGACGCGGGCACGGGCGGCTGGGGACGGACGACGAATTTGCCTTGGGGGGCCTGATGGGTCATGGCAGGGGCTCCTTGGTCGAGGCGCCCACAGGTTCAGGGCGTCGGCTGGCGGCGAGGCGGCCATGCAAGGCGATATCGAACGCGAGGACCAGCATGAGGCCAAAAACGATGTGGGCGAAGTTGGCCCCGATCGCGCCGTAGCGCGGGACCAGGAGGGTGGCCGTGATGAAGAAGGCGAAGGTGGCCAGAACGCTGCAGGCAAGCACGAAGCTCGGCCGGTTCATCGCCAGAAGCGCCGAACGGGCCGGGGCCGCATGCAGCATCAGCATGATCGCGACGAGCTGGGCGAGGAGCAGCGCGAAGCTGCCCGAGAAGGCATCGCCGAAGACGAATTCGAGAAGCGGCCTGCCCATGAGCCAGCACAGCGCAAGGGCGACCAGTCCGATCCCGCCCAGAGCCAGTTGCAGCATCGTCACCAGGCGCCGCACGCCCTTGCGCGAGGACTGGTTCCACAGCCGCGCCAGGTCGGGATAGATGATCGTCTGGAGTAGGTCGCCCGCGGTCTGGACGACTTTCGCGATGCGCCGCGAGAGATAGTAGAGGCCCGCCGCGGCGGGTCCGGCCAGGGTGCTGACAAGTAGCGTGTCCATCTCGTGGGTCAGGGTGCGCAGGCCCGAGGACAGGTTCGTCGAGATCGCAAAGCGCAGGAAGCCGGGGAACTTGCTGGGCAGATGGCGCTTGTCCGCGCGCCAGGGGCTGGGAATGCCGGTCTGTTTCAGGGTGCGCAGCCCCAGGGCGTTGAACAGGAGGGAATCGAAGAGCTGGGACACGGTCCAGGCCACTACGAATTCGGTGATCCCCCGGCCCAAAGCATAGAGCAGGCAGGCCAGCGTCAGGCGGAGCAGAACGGCGGCCAACTGCACGTAGGCGAGCACGCGGAAGCGCCCGGCAAGGCGCAGGGCTGCGCTCGCCATGCCGCGCAGGTTTCCGGCAATCGCGAGCGCATAGATGGCCACGAGGAAGCGCGCGTCGCCATCAAGGCCAAGCAGGGGCCCTGCCTCCAGCGCGACTATCACGGCGAGCAGTGCAGCGCCCAGCGCGCTGGCAATGTCGAGAAGGAGGCTGTAGGCGTAGAGCGAGGCAAGGCGCTCGGGCGAGGCGCTCTCTTCCTCTGCCGCGACGAAGCGGATCAGCGGTTGCCAGGATTCGAAGCGGACCAGGCGTTCGCAGGTGCGCGAGATGGTGAGGACGATCACGAAAGTCCCGAACGCCTGTGTTCCCAGCGCGCGGGTTGCGATCGCCAGCGTCGCCATCATCAGGACGGCGGCGCCAAGGCTTCCGGACATGAGGTGGGCCAGGCTGACAAGACGCGGGCGGATGAGCGTGCTGCGCTGCCAACGTTCACGCAGCGAGGCTCGCGGCGGACCGGACGCCGGGGTGCTGGCATGGCGGCGCGCGGCGCGCGGTGTCAGGCCGATAAGGTCCGTCATCTCAGGACAACTGCTGGTGGCGGGAGCCGGGCCCAGGCCCGTATGCCGTCCGCTCGTCGCTTGGCGCCACTCCCTGCGCCGAGCGCGTCGAGATCCAGGCCAGCGCGAACATCAACATGACGGGGCCATTCCAGAGCCGGGCAAACATGTGCGGCAAGGACATGGTGTAGATGAAGAACACGGCGAGGATCGCGAGGCAGGAAATGCCCTCCACCCGGTTCACGCCCGCGATGGCCTTGCCCTGGAGGAGAAGCGCCAGCGCCATCAGGCAAAGGCCGAGAAAGGAGACGATCCCGCCCTCGTTCAGGACCAGCAGGTAAAGCTGGTGAACCGGCATCCCGTGGGGGCTCGCGACACGGTATCCGTCGCTGCCAAGGCCGATGAGCAGATGGTCGTCGGCCAGCTGCCAGGCCTCGACGATCAGCGCTGAGCGGCCCACGAAAGTCCCGGCCCGGGTCGGATCGCCGGTCATGAGGGCCTCGCCGACACGCTCTTCGAATATCCCGGGAACCGGCCCGCCCAGGCTGGTGTAGGCCAGCACGATCAGGGCAAGGGGAACGGCGATGCGCACGAAGGTGCCCAGGCGTGAGAGGCCCAGCACGAAGCCGCAGGCGAGCAGGGCGGCGAAGGTACCGGTAAAGGTGGCGGAATAGACCAGGCCCGCGATCACGCAGAGCGCGAGGATCAGCGCGTAGATCGTGCGCAGCCGCCCGGTCATCACGCCCCGGATCAGAAAGAGCAGCGCGAAGGCGCAGACCGCACCATTGGAATTGGGCTCTCCGGTCATCGCGCCCAGACGCCCGTTCCCATAGACGACATGTTCGTTCACCATCGCGGAGATCTGCGCGCGATCGAACAGGGTTATGAGCGTGATGCCGATGACCTGCGAGACCGCTACGCCCAGGATGTAGGCATTCGCGCAGCGCTCGAGGATCGGCCGGGAACACGAGGTCAGGAGCATCGGCACCAGCAGCATGGCAAAGGCATATTGCCCCGCCACGATTGGCCAGCGCATGAAATCGCCGTGGACGAGCGAGCCGACCAGCATCCCGCCCAGCAGCATTGTCAGCCCCGCCACCCACAGCGCGGTGTAGCGTGCGAACATGCGCGCGTTGAGGCCACCTGCGACGAGCGCGAGGGCAAGGGCCGTGAACAGCGCGACATCGGAGATCGAGATGTTCATGCCCGGCAAGCGACCGGCTTGCCACCAGGACAGGAAGAAGGCCGCTCCGGGCAGGAGCATGCCAAGAGCCCGTTCCTGGCGCGGGCGTGGGACCGGGATGGAGGGCACCCATTGCGGGGGCTGGCGCACGTTTGCCGCGTGCGTGTCGCTGCCGCCGAGAGGTGTGTAAGGGGAAGGGCTGGTGGCCATGACCCAAGCATGAAACGCACGAGGCCAGCAGGCAAAGGCGAGTGTGGAGAAAGCGCGGCGCATTGTCGGTAACGCCAAAGGGGCATCGCGAAGGGCGCATTATACCCAAAGGATAGCTTGTCCGGGCAGCAGGGCGCACCCACACTTGTCCGGTCGCGTAAAGCCGCGTCCCGGACGAGGCGAATGAGCGCACTCGGGGCGCGCAGGCGTCCGGGGGAAAGGTCCGAAGCCCAAGGGCGGAGGCGCGAACCTCATGCGCGCGGTGCCTGGTCTGGCATCCTGTTCCGATCGCGTGTGCGCCAGTCGGTCGGCAATTTTTCATCTGGAACTGGCGCGAACGGGAGAGCGCGGTGCGAACAGCAAGGCAGGAACGGGCGAACACGGATCGCGCGCAGCGGCTCGTGGCGGGGCCTGTCATGGCGAAGCGGAGTCTCGTATTCGCAGGGCTCGTGGGTCTGGCCCTCGCCGATTGCGCGCCGCCAAGCGCGGCAGCTTCGGCCCCGGTCGTGCGCACGCCCGCCGGGCAGAAGGCCTTTCCCGGCGCCATGGGGTATGGTGCGGTCAGCGCCGGAGGGCGCGGGGGGCGGATCATCTATGTGACGACACTTGCCGACGGCGGTCCGGGATCGCTGCGTTCGTGTATCGACTACAAGTTTCCGCGGGTCTGCGTCTTCCGCGTGAACGGGGTGATCCGCTTCACCCAGCGCCCGCCGCGCATCCGCTATCCCTACATCACCATCGCGGGTCAGACCGCGCCGGGCGGCGGAATTACGCTTGCCCACAATGGCGGGGCCAACGGGCAGACACCGCTCGTCATCAAGAACTCGCACGATGTGGTCGTGCGCCACATCCGCGTGCGCAACGATAAGGCGGGCAAGTACCGTGGCGCCGAAGACAACATCACGATCGAGAACAGCTCCAAGGTCATCATCGACCACGTCAGCACCTCGTGGTCGCGCGACGAGGGGATCAATGGCTATGCCGACAACGATCTCGTCACGATCAGCAACTCGATCTTTGCCTGGGGCATTCCCAAGCACGACAAGTGCGCGCTGCTTGCCAGCGACCCCAAGGACAAGCAGAACCTCAGCTTCATCAACAACATCTGCGCGCACAACGGCGATCGCAATCCCGACATCAATTTCCCCAGGGGCTCGTGCGTCGAGCTCGTCAACAACATCCTCTACAACGCCCAGTCGGAATTCGCCGAGGTCTGGGAGACCTATGGCGGCTCGCCGGTCTCGATCGTGAACAACACGTTCCTCGCGGGCAACAACACCAACACCAACAGCCGGGGCATCGCGCGCGAGACGGTCGGATCGACCGGCCGCGCCCAGATCTACCTCTGGGGCAACAAGTATGAAGGCAACTTCAAGCACATCAGCTCCGAAGTCGATGTCGCGCAGGTGCAAGTTGGCCCGTGTCCGCTGACCGTCACCCCCCAGACCGCCAATGCCTCGTTCTACACCGTGCTCGCCCGTTCGGGCGCCTTCCCGCGCGATGACATCGATGACGAAATCCTGTCCGACGTGCGGAACCGCACCGGACAGATTGGCTCGCCTGCGCCTGCGCTTCCCTACCAGCCCGCCGCGAACCCCTATCCGGATGCGGACAAGGACGGCATGGACGATAGCTGGGAGGCAAGCCATGGCGCCAATCCGGCAAAGTCGGATGCCTGGGCTGATGCCAACGGCAACGGGGTCTCCAACTTCGAGGACTTCCTGACATCGCGCGAGCGGGGCTTCGGGCTGTGACGGGCCTCGCCGGGGCGCAGCTTGCCTCCGAACCATCGGTCGGCCGCCCTCGCGCGCAGGGCCGTCCGTTGACGATCTGCTTTCCCTTCAGCGGAGACGAGCTTGGCGGCAGCCACATGTCGGTGCGCGGGCTGCTCGAGCAACTCGATCCGGGCCGTTACCACGTTCTGATCGTGCCCGAGAAGCCGGGCGGGGATATCGCCGAGTTCTTTGCGTCCTGGCCGCAGGCCGCCGATCCCGCACCGCCGCGCCAGTCGCTCGTGCCCGGTGCCCGGATCGGTCCGGCCAAGGCGCTTGGCGCGCTTGCCGGCGTGCGGGCGCGCAGCCGTTTTCTGCAGGCGCGGGGCGTGGATGTCGTGCACAGCAACGACGGGCGCAGCCATGCGGCCTGGGCCCTGGCCGCGCGCCTCGCGGGAAGCCGGTTGCTGTGGCACCACCGCGGCGATCCTTCCGCGCGGGGGCTGCGCTATGTCGCGCCGTTCCTGGCCGACCGGATCCTGACCGTGTCCCGCTTCTCCCTGCCCGCGCAAGGCTCGCGCGCCGCGCAGCGCGCGCAGGTCGTCCACAGTCCCTTCGATACGCAGGTCGAGGCCTGCCGGGAAACAATGCGGGCCCGGATCCTCGACCATATCGGAGCTCCGGCCAATGCGGTCCTGTGTGGCTATTTCGGAAACTTCATCGAACGAAAGCGCCCGATGGGCTTTCTCGACACGGTCGAGGAACTGGGGCGCCTCGTCGATAGACCGGTCCACGGGCTGCTCTTCGGCGATCCGCGCAATACCGAGTACGGGGAGGTTCTGCCCGAGCGTGCGGCGCGGATCGGAGGCAATGCGCGGGCGCACATGATGGGCTTCCGATCGCCCGGTCACGCCTGGCTGGCGGGATGCGATGTGCTGCTGGTCCCCGCCGCGCGCGAGCCGCTCGGACGTACGCTGGTCGAGGCGATGCTGGTCAAGACGCCCGTCGTGGCAACCCGTTCGGGGGGCAATCCCGAAGCGCTCGAAGGCGACTGCGGGATCCTGTGCGATCTCGATGATCCTGCAGGCATGGCCCGCGCCGTCGCGCGCCTTCTTGCCGAGCCGGAGCAGCGCCAGGCCATGTGCCTGCGTGCGCACGTCGCGGCCCGCGCGCGCTTCTCGCGCGAGCACCACGCCGAGCAGGTGGCGGCGGTTTATAATGAGCTTGCCACGCCATGACATGAAGGCCCGGGGGCAGGGGCCCCCGGTTTGATCGAGGCGCGCCTCTTCAGAACCGGGCGCGCAGGCTGAAGCCGGCGCGGAAGCGTTCGAAACGCGCCGCGAAGCGTTCGCTCGTGCGCTTGGAGAACTGCGCGTCGAGACTGAGCGAGAGGTTGCGGGCGATCACGTGCTCGATTTCGCCCGATACGCTCGCGGTGTCCTCGCTTATCCCGGTGCCCACGAACTTGCTGCGCCGGAAGCTGCCACTCAACTTGGCGAACAGGTCGTGGCGGATCTCCTGCTCGGCGGTGAGCCGGACGCGGGTGTCGGTACGACCCTGCGCGCCGGTGCGGAAGGTTGCGACATCGCCGTTGAAGGCATCGAGAAGGAGCGCGGTGCGCCGCGAAGGGCGGTAGATCAGGGCGCCCGAGACCGACAGGCCGGTGCGGCCAGGCGCGGTTGGCTCGTCGGGGTCATAGCGAAAGACACCTACGCCCAGACGCCCTTCGAAGAGCCCTCCAGGTTCGACGTTGAGGCCGAGCTGGCCGCCGTAGGTTGTCGTATCCCGCTCGAGACCGGCCGGGGTTCGCGAAAGGCGGAACTCGCGGCGGTTAAGGAAGGTGCTGGCGGTGACGAACACGGTGCCACCCACGCGAAGGCCCACGGCGGCCTGGCCGTTGTAGGCGGAGAAATCGCGATCGGCATCGAGGCTGGACAGGGCGTCGAAGCGGGTCGCGCTGGCCTGGACATCGAACAGGAGACGCCCGGGCTGCGTGCGCAGGTGAAACTCGGTGGCCAGGATGTCGAACCGGCGCGGGCCGCGATCCGGGTCGGTACGGGCCTCGGAATCGCTGCGATCCTCGACCGCGCGCTGCAGGCTGGCGCCAAGCGAATAGAGCGAGGTTCGGGTGGGTGACCACTTCACCGTGGTATCCAGGCGCCAGCGCTCGGAATTTTCGGTGCTTCGGCTGGAATAGCGGCGCACGGTTCCCGTGACCCCGGTCGTTACCGTGACGGGCCCGGGGCTGCTGTCAGCGCGCACTTCGCCCGAGAAATCGGCGTAGACATCGTCGTAGCGTTCGATGGGGGCGGCGTAGATGTTGCTGTCGTAGTTCAGCCGGACATTGGCGTTGGTGGTGAGACTGAGGCCGCCCAGGTGGATCGGTTGCGCGCGGTACTCGGGATCGTCGGGATAGACCGTGGGCGCCGTACTGCCGAGGGTCTCGGTCTGCGCGCGGGCGGGGATGGCAAGGGCGCCCAGGGCACCCAGGTCGAGGACCAGCGCGGAGAGCGCGAGACGGGCCTTCATGGTCAGAACCAGCGTTCGAAGACCTGGATCCTGTCACCGGGTTGTATCGGTGTCGTCTCGGTTGCCTTGGCGATGATGTCCCGCCCGTCGACCGAGCGCGTGATCGAGACCTTTCCAGTGGAGGCGCGGTAGGTGTACCCGCCAGCGGCGGAAAGGGCAGCAAGCACGGTCATGCCGTGACGATAGGGGAACTCGCCGGGCCGGTTGACTTCGCCGGTCACGTAGAAGGGGCGAAGTTCGATTGGGCGGACATTGACCACCGGCTGCCCGACGAGGATGCCTTGGGAGAGAAGCCGCCTCGCGATGCCCTGCTCGATCTCGCGGTAGCTGAGCCCGGCGACGGGCATCGTCTTGACGTAGGGCATCGAGATCGTGCCCGTCTCCTCGACGACGTAATCGCCGCTGGCGTCCTGCAGCTCCTGTATCGCGATGTGGATCTTGTCCCCCGCGGCGACCTGGTAGGGAGCGGCCTCCATCTCGGCGAGCGCGGGCAACGAGCCGGTGGGCGAGGTGCAGCCGGCGAGCGACATGGCGGTGGCCGTGCAGACAAGAACGGCGGTCTGTGCAAAGAGTTGTCGGCGAGGCGCGGGGGCGGTCATGCTCGGCTCCTGAAACGGCTGGCCCGGCCAGGGCGCGCCTTGCGGCGTGAGAGGCAGGACCAATGAACGGGTAGGATGACCACAGGCTAACCCGTATCGGCCTGAACCGGAGGTGCTATTCAGGGCTAGATCCCCCCGAATTCGAACAGGGCGCTACCTATTCTGGAGCCGGGCCGCGGACATGAGGCATTACCTCGAAGCCTGCGCGGGGATCGGTGTCCGGGCACTCTGCCAGCAATCGAGGGGGCGTTCGATGAGCGTGCCCAGCCTTTGCGTGTCGGGCGCGTAGAACTCGCATAGCCGCGCGCGCAGGCTTGTGCTCAAGGGGGGATAGCGCATTTCCTGGGCGAGGAGCGAGCGCGCGCCTTCGAAGATGCGCGTGCCCCGCAAGGGGCGCGCGGCATCCTTGAAGGGGGCCAGCATCCGGCGCAGCGGTAGGGGCAGGATCATCGTCCGGCTCGAATTTTCGTGCGTGGTGTCGATTGTCTCGGGAAGGGTCGGCTCCAGCCCGATATGGCGGGACACCTCGGCGAGAACCTCACGCGGGCGCTCGTCGAGATCCTCGTGCAGGTAGACCCGGATCTGCTCACGCGGGAAGACCTCCAGCCAGCGATCGAGGTGGCGGGCATAGAGGCCATCCTCGAGAAAGCGCGGGTGCGGATTGGCGAGATCGGCCAGATAGTCCTCGGGTGGTCCGGTGACGGTGCCGCGCCGGTAGAACATCTTGTAGTCCGAATAGGCTCTCTCGACCGGATCGCGCAGCATCACGACCAGGCGGGCATGGGGGAGCATCCGGGCCAGCCGCGCGGGCGCTTCGGGATGGGCGAGGTAATCGGCGGACTTTTCCCCGATGCAGGTGACGCCCTCGGGGATCGCGTTGAAGAAGCCGCGGTAATGGCCTTCGCCTTCGGCATAGTCGGTGCTGAAGTAATGGGGTTCGGGATCGGGCATGTAGACAGCCGGATTTTCCTGAAGCCGGGCCTGGATCCAGGTCGTCGCCGCCTTGGCCGCGCCGATGACCACGAAGTCGGGCTGCCATCTGGCCTCAGGGGGTGTGCGGGGCGGCGCCATCAGGTCACGACCTCGCCCAGAGCCTCGGCGATGCGCTGCATGTCGTGCGTTGAAAGGGTGTGATCGCAGGGAAACATGAGGGTGCGTGCGCCAAGTGCGTTGGCGGCGTCCAACGCGCCGTCGCATCGGAACGCCTGCGCCTCGAGTGCGCGCTCGCGGCTCATGTTCGGGCACGATCCGCTGGCCGCCGGAATGCCTCTTTCGTGCAGGGCCGCGATGATATCGAGCCGGCGTTCGGCCAGATCGGGCGCGAGCTGGACATAGAACTTGTACCAGGCATGGCGCACGTGCTCGGGCGGCGCGGGAGGGGCGATGCCAGGAAGCGGGGCAAGGGCGGCGCAGAGCGCCTGTGCATTGGCACGTCGCTGCGCAAGCCAGTCCTCCAGCTTGCTGAGCTGGCGACGGCCGATCGCGGCCTGCATCTCGGTCATCCGGTGGTTCGAGCCCGGACGGGCGTGGACATAGCGAAATTCCCCAGGCCGTCCCTTGCCATCGCGCAGCATGGCCAGGTCCTTGCCGTGATCCTTGATTGACCAGCCCGCCTCCCAGGCATCGTTGTCACGCAGCAGGATCATGCCCCCTTCGCCGCCGGTCGACATGATCTTGTCGGTGCAGAACGAGAATGAGGCGGCAGTGCCGAACGAGCCGACACGACGCCCGTGCCACTGGGCCCCGTGCGCCTGCGCGCAGTCTTCGAGGAGCGCCAGGCCATGGCGTGCGCACAGCGCCACGAGCCTGTCCATGTCGCAGGGCCATCCGGCATGGTGGACACAGATCACGGCGCGCGTGCGCGCCCCGAGGAGACGTTCGACCGAGACCGGATCGATGTTCTGGCTGTCGGGTTCGACATCGGCGAAGGCGAGGCTTGCCCCCACCGCGAGCACCGCGCTGGCGGTGGCAAAGAAGCTGCGGGCCGGAACGATGACCTCGTCGCCTGGCCCGATGCCCAGCGCCTTGAGCGCGATCTCGAGCGAGACCGTGCCATTGGCGACGCAAATGCCGTGCGGCATACCGTTGTAGGCGGCGAACTCCTGCGCGAAGCTGCGGGTCTCATCGCCGTGGACGAGTGCGTTTACGTGCCCGGATTGCAGGACTTCGCGCACGGCTGCAATTTCGTCAGCCTCGTGGCGCGGCCAGGTCGATTTCAGGGGCTGGGGGGCCGAATGCGGGGGCTGTGCATCGGCAAGAACATGGGATGCCATGCGTTCCGGGCTCCTTATGCGGGGCTGCGCGTGCGCGTGCGGGAGGTGTCCTGCGCCATCGCCGGATTCTCGATGACCTGGAACGAGGCCGCGCCGCTGGGCATCTTGACGAGGGTGTGGGTGATGCGACGGGCCTCGGCCTGGTCGCCCGCCTCCACGGCGTGGGCGAGCTGGCCGATGCTGCGGGAAATGAGCGGGAGCGGGATGGGCCGTGACTGGGCCTCGAAGATGCCCTTGATCCGCGAACTGGTCTGCTCCTCGCAGATGTCGAAAAGCTCCTCGTAGAGCTTTTCACCCGGGCGCAGGCCGACGAACTGGACAGGCACGTCGATCTCGGGCTGGAGGCCGTAGAGGCGGATCATGCGGTAGGCGAGATCGACGATGCGCACGGGCTTGCCCATGTCGAGCACGAAGATCGTGCCGCGCTGCGACTGCTCGCTGAGCGCGGCGGCGCTGCTCTGCAGGATCAGCTGTACCGCCTCGCGCACGGTCATGAAGAAGCGCTCGATATCGGGGTGGGTGACGGTGAGCGGACGGCCTTCGCGCAGCTGGCGCTGGAACAGCGGAACGATAGAGCCGCTCGAGCCGAGCACGTTGCCAAAGCGCACGGTCATGAAGCGCGGCGCGTCGGGATCGTCGATCCCGCACATGTCGAGGGCCTGGCTGTAGAGTTCGCCCACGCGCTTGGTTGCGCCCATCATCCCGACGGGGTTCACGGCCTTGTCGGTCGAAACCTGGACCATGGCCCTTGCGCCGAATTCGCACACCGCATCGGCGATGATGCGGGTGCCCAGGATATTGGTGTGGACACCGGCACACGGGCTCGTCTCGACGATCGGCACGTGCTTCAGGGCCGCGGCGTGGTAGACGATGGCCGGGCGGTGCTTGGCGAAGATGCGGCGCACCTCGGAGCGTTCGCGGATGTTGCACAGCTCGGCCTCGATGGGGACATCGGGGTAGCGCTCGCGCAGTTTCATCTCGGCGGCGTAGAGGTGGTATTCGCTGTGATCGAGCACGACCAGTTTGGAGGGGCGGAAGCTGGCCAGCTGCCAGCAAAGCTCCGAGCCGATGGTGCCGCCACCGCCTGTCACCAGCACGCACTTGCCCGAGATCTGGCTGGTGATCTGCTCGCCTTCGAGCGTGAATTCGCTGCGGCCCAGGAGGTCCTTGACCGAGAGCTCCTCGTGAACAGCGCTTGGGCTGCGCTGGAGGATGTGGCTCCAGCAGTCGCGGATGCGCGAGAGCTCGAGGCCCAGATGACGCGCACGGCTGGTGAGCCGGGCCATCTCGCGGTTGGTGAGGTCATTGCCGTCGTCGCTGGCAATCACCAGCGAAGGGCGCTGGTCCTTGGCTTCCAGACGCTCGACCGCATTCACGATATCATCGTGGCTGCCCAGCACCGGCACCTTGCCGATCTGCATCAGCGTGTCGTTGAGGGTCGGCAGGAGAATGCCGGAAATGACGAAGGACGGGGTCGTTTCACGCCGCAGCATCTCGATGATGGAGAGCACCCAGTCGGGCGAGCCCACCAGCAGCGCGTGGGGCAGCTGCCGGCCCGCGACATGGCGCAGATGCGCGCTGCTGGTGCGGGTCAGGTGTTCATGCGCAAGGCGTCGCAGGACGCGCAGCGTCACGAGGCCCGAAGTCGCCAGAAGCCAGTGGATGGCAATGACCGCAGCGAGGTTGGACTGCTCGGCGCGCACCGCCGGAGACAGCAGTGCGACCGCCCAGCCCAGGCCGATACAGGGGAGGATGAGCGCGACCAGATGGATCGAGTGGGCAAAACTGAAGAAGCGCCAGCTGCGGCGGTAGAGGCCGCTCATGAACAGTCCCAGCACGGTCACGATGCCCATGCCCGCAGTCGTCCAGGACACCCCCTCGCTCTGCAGGAAGGGGCCGCGTCCCACGAGCAGGAACGCCGTAACGAACGTGGCGCTGATAGTCAGGGTGTCGAAGCTGATCAGCAACTGGTTGCGAAAGGTTCGTCGCAGGCTGAAGCGTTCGATCGCGGCACTTTCACGCGCGCCGTCCAGCTTGCGAATACGCAGCAGCGGGCGGGAAGATGCGCGCTTGGCGGACGACGCGGCACGGTCTGCAATGTTCTTGCTCATGCGGGCAGCCTTCGCTGTTTTGGACGATCCGGAAGGATCCGGGCGAGGCAAGACGGCCGTGGCGGGAGCTGCGGTGGCCTCTGCAGTTTGCTAGGCTATGGTAGCGCTGCCGGGGGCGCACGTGATCTTAAAGCCATAAGCCGAAATCGCCGTTTTGGGAGTTCACCTCCCGAAAGAAATGCCAGCCCTGTCAAATATACGTATCGGAATTCCCCGTAGCTGTCGCAAAAGGGGATCAGCCACTTGCGTTCTTGCAGTTTCGCCGGCTGCGGGCATCGTTGGAGAGGACCTGGGGGGTCGTTCAGCCAGGAGACGAAAGGCGCAGGAAGGATGCGTGGCACCCGCTGGTGGCCGCGTTCGGCCTCGGCTTTTCCGATCCATGGCGGGCGAGGTCGCGGTGCAAAGGGCATCGTCGATCGCAGCCACCCCGGCCGTCTCGCAATCACGGGCCAAACCGCGCTATGAAAGTTCTTGTCCTCTCCAGTCTTGCCTATTCGCTGACCAATTTTCGCGGCGCCTTGTTGCGCGAACTCGTGGCCAACGGACACAAGGTCGTGGCGGTGGCGCCCGACCGGAACGACGCTGTCGAACGTGAACTGGACGCGTCCGGGATCGGGTTTCGTCAGGTCGCGATGGAGCGCACGGGAACCAATTTCCTGCGCGATCTGGGCCTTCTGTTCGAGTACGTGCGGCTCATGCTGCGCGAGCGCCCGGATCTCGTGCTCGCCTATACCCAGAAACCGATCATCTACGGCGGGATCGCGGCGCGCTTGCTGTGTGTCCCGCGCTTCTACGCGCTGATGTCGGGTCTGGGGCATGTCTTCAGCGAGGACAGCCACGCGCGCGTCGGCCTGCGCAAGCTGGTGAGCGTGCTCTACCGCGAGGCAGTACGCCGGGCGCGGGCAATCTTCGTGTTCAACCGTGACGACCGGGCCGACATGATCCGCTTCGGCATCGTCACGCCCCGGCACAACGTCATCCAGGTGCCCGGCTCGGGCATTGATCTTGAACGGTTCGTAGAGGCTCCGCTGCCACGCCAGGCGCTGCGCTTCCTGCTCATTGGCCGGCTGATGCGCGACAAGGGTGTCTACGAGTTCCTCGAGGCTGCAGCTCGTATCAAGGCCGACCATGGCGACTGCGAATTCTGGGTCCTGGGTCACTATGAGCGCAACAACCCGACCGGCATCGACGAGGAGGAATGCGCCCGGCTCGCCCGGCAGTACCCGGTGACATTCATTCCCGGCTGTACGGACGTGCGGCCCTACCTCGAGGCCTCCTCGGTCTTCGTCCTGCCCTCGTTCTACCGCGAGGGGCTGCCGCGCACGATCCTGGAGGCGATGGCCACGGGGCGCGCCGTGATCACGACCGACATGCCCGGCTGCCGCGAGCCGATCGTGGACGGCGAGAACGGCTATCTCGTCGAGCCGCGCGATGCCGAAGCCCTGCGCGCGGCCATGATGCGCTTCGTCGAGGAACCAGAGCGCGCGGCGACCATGGGCGCAAGGGCGCGCGATCTCGCCGAGAAGGTCTACGATGTGCGTAAGGTCAACCACCAGCTGCTCGAGGAAATGGACCTGCTGCAGGCGCCCTGGCGGGCCGAGCCGGAGGAGGCGGACGCACGGCAGGGCATTTCCAAGGCAGCTTCGGCAGGATTGCCGGCAGGTCCCGTGCCGGTGCGGGCAGATGCGGACACGGTGAGCGAGCCGCGCAAGGTGGCGCATTGAGCCCCTTGCGGTGATGGCGCGGCGTGAAGAGGAAAAGCGGGAGGAGGTGATGGGGGTGCGGGCAGTCGTGGTTGGTGCCGTGGGGAGCACGCAGGTGCTCCTGGAAGAACTGCTCGGGGCGCCCGGCTGGCAGGTGCCGCTGGTCCTCACCCTGCCGCCGGCTCTTCATGGGCGGCATTCCGATCTGGTGGACCTTGCTCCCCTTGCCGGGGATCTGGGCGCTCGACTGGAGCATGCGGGGCAAACGAATTCCGCGCAGACGCTAGCGATGGTTCGCGCTGCAGAGCCCGACTACGTCTTCGTCGTGGGCTGGTCGCAGATCGTGGGGGAGGAGTTCCTGTCCATCGCAGCCTCGGGCACGATCGGATATCATCCCGCGCCCCTGCCACGCCTGCGCGGCCGCGCCGCGATACCCTGGACCATCCTTCTGGGCGAACCGATCTCCGCGTCCAGCCTGTTCTGGATCGGGGAGGGCACCGATGATGGCGACATCCTGGCGCAGAAGTTCTTTCACGTCGCGCCCGACGCGACGGCGCAGCAACTCTATGATCAGCACATGGACGCCTTGCGCGCGATGCTGCGGACATGCCTGGCGCAGCTGGCCTCGGGCACCGCGCCGCGCGAACGACAGGACGCCCGCCTCGCGACGTGGGCAGCGCGGCGGACCCCTGCCGATGGGCGTATCGACTGGCGCGCCGATGCCGCCCGGATCGACCGGCTCGTGCGGGCGGTGGGGCGGCCCTATCCCGGGGCCTTCGCCATGGACGGCCCGCACCGGTTGACCGTCTGGAGCACCCGTCCGTGCCCGGATGCTTGGCGCTACCACGCCTTGCCTGGCCAGGTCCTCGGGATCGAGGACGGGGTCCTGCGGGTCATGACGGGTTCGGGGCCGATCGATCTTGTCGAATGGGAAAGCGCGAGGGGCGCGCCTCCCAAGTTGCACGGTATCCTGGAGGCCTAGATCATGTCGCTTGCGCATTTCGGGAAAGTTCTGGTCGTGGCACCGCACCCTGACGACGAGATACTGGGGTGTGGCGGGACAATGGCCCGTCTCGTTGAGGAAGGGCACGAGGTGGAAGTGTGCCTCGTCACGCGCGGCCGACCACCGGCCTTCGATGAGGAGGGCGTTGCCCGCGTCATGGCCGAAATGGAGCAGGCCCATGCGCACCTGGGAGTTTCGCGAGTGCATCGCCTCGATTTTCCCGCGGCGCGGCTCGATACGGTTCCGGCCTGGCAGATCAACCGGGCGATCGGTGAAGTGGTGGAGGAGGTCGCGCCCGATACCCTGTTCCTGCCTTTCGTGGGCGACATCCATCTCGACCATCAGATCGCCTTCTTGGGGGCAATGGTCGCTGCGCGACCGCGCAACGCGAGCGTCCCCAAGCGCATTCTGTGTTACGAGACCCTGTCCGAGACCAACTGGCTGTCCGCGCCCGTGACACCGGCCTTCGTGCCCAACTGCTACGTCGATATCGGCGCGACGCTCCAGCGCAAGCTCGATGCCTTTGCCCTGTTCGAAAGCCAGCTCAAGCCGTTTCCCGATGAGCGTTCGCTCAAGACGATCGAGAGCCTGGCGGTAGTACGCGGCTCGACTGTCTTTGCCAAGGCTGCGGAGGCGTTCGTTGTCGTGCGGCAGATCGAAGGGCGTTCGTAGGTCCGCCGCGCGTGACCGCGCGGGCGCGGGAGGCCCGATCGACTCGTCGAGTCGTTTCCTTTCGGTATCAAAATATTTCTGAAGGGGTATCCTATTCCACTCTGAATCTGAGGTATTTCGCGTATTTTTACGGCAATTGTATAAATGCGTAGACTTGGCATTAACTATGTGGTTTACTTATTCTCATGAAGTGCAGTCGCAAGATGACGTAATGTAAAAAAATAATATACAATATCTGCGCATGGCCGCGTAATGCGTCCAGATTATCTCGACAAGTTCGCGCCGCTTGGGTGGTGGCACTTGGAGAATGGCAGGTATGATCTTCTTGTGCGTCAAATCTTGCTTGTTTTTGTAATTTTCATGTCTGTTCAGAATTTGAATGGATGATGAAGGGGCAAATTTTCAAGTGCGGTCTTGGGTCGTCCGTATTTCCATATTAGGGAGAGAAAGGCGATGACATCTCTTGATTCCGTAGTGGATGTTTCCATCATCGGTTTTACTTCACTCATACGTGAAGGTATCGGCAAAATACTTGAGGGAAGTGAGTTTGCCTGTGCGAAATGCTTTCCCTCATGCGAGGATGCGCTGACCGACGAACAGGCGTCGAACCTCGATCTGGCCATTCTCGACCTCGCCGTTCTGGAAGGCGACATCGATAATCTTCACCCCTTGAAGGAGCGCTTTCCCGGCCTTCGCATCGCGGCGCTCGTGGACTGCTTCAACTTTGGTCAGATGGTCGATGCCTTCAATCGCGGCGTCGATGCCTACCTTCTCAAGGAAATCGCTTCCGACCCGCTATTGGGGTCGCTGCGTCTCGTCCATCAGGGGGAGAAGGTCATGCCCACCGCGCTGCTCGAACATCTCGCGCACAAGCGTCCGCTGATCGAGGGGGAGGCCGAGATCAAGGTCGAGCTGGGCGAACTCTTGTCCGAGCGCGAGATCGATACGCTGCACTGTCTGGTGATGGGCTACCCCAACAAGGTGATCGCCTATCGTCTCGATATCAGCGAGGCGACCGTGAAGGTTCACGTCAAGGCGATCCTGCGCAAGCTCATGGTCCAGAACCGTACTCAGGCCGCGATCTGGGCGGTCAACCAGGGTCTCGTCCTGGCCAATGGGCGTTTCGCCGATGCGGACGCCGGCGAGGTGGTGCCGTCCGAGGATGCGACGCCGCCGCTGGTAGCCATGGCGCACTGAAGGGGCGCAAGGCCGTCAGGCCCTTGCGGGTTGCGGCGTGCGACCGGTGCTGTCGGCAGGACTTTCGGCACCGGCGCGCGTTGCGCTTTTCTGGAAAAGCAGCGCCGTCGCATCCGGGGCGGATGCGAAGTAGAGGTGCATGTAGGTAGCGGTGAGACGACCGCTTGCAAACACGTCTTCACCGGCGCGGCCGCGCGGCGAGCGCGATTGCGCGATCGGCGACAGCGACGTTTCCATGGTCGAGTAATGGAAGGTGTGGCCGCGCAGGCTCCCACCCTCAAGGGCGACCTCCTGAAGTCCGAGCGCGGCGAGGCGCGGCTGCAGCGCCGCGTGGCCGGGTAGCAGCCCGGCCATCGGAACAGATGCGCTCTCACGCGGGGCAAGGGTCTCCAGGCAAAAGAGCATGCCCCCGCACTCGGCAAGTATGGGCTTGCCTGCGCGGTGGTGGCTTTGGAGGTCCGTGATCAGGGGCGTGTTGGCGGATAGGCGCTGGGCGTGGAGTTCGGGGTAGCCTCCCGGTAACCAGACCGCATCGCAGGCGGGAAGCGCCGTGTCCTCCAGTGGCGAGAAATAGACAATCCGTGCGCCAAGCGCTTCGAGACAGGCGATGTTGGCGGGGTAGATGAAGCCGAATGCGGCATCGCGGGCGACGGCGATCGTGTGCCCCTCCAAGGAGCGCGCGGGGACTGGGCGTCTGGCCGGGGCGGAAAAGGTGACGGCTTCGGGCAGCCAGTCGGCGCCATCCGGGAGGCTGGCCGCGGCCCGGTCAAGGCGTGCGTCGAGATCGGCAATCTCGTCGGCCTGGAGAAGGCCCAGGTGGCGCTCGGGAAAGGCCAGGTCGGGATCGCGGGCGAGGGCGCCCAGCCAGGCGATGCCTTCGGGCAGGCTTTCTTCCAGCATTTCGCCGTGACGCGCACTGCCCACCCGGTTGGCCAGGACGCCCAGGAGGCGCGTGTCGCTGCGATAGCGGGCGAGCCCCAGCACCAGTGCGCCGAAGGTCTGCGCCATCGCCGAGCCGTCGAGCACGGCGAGAACCGGCAGGCCGAACCGTGCGGCGAGGTCGGCGGCGCTGGGGTCTCCGTCGAAAAGGCCCATGACCCCTTCCACCAGGATAACGTCCGCGTCCTGTGCCGCCTCATGGAGCAGGCGTCGGCATTCCTCCTCGCCGACCATGAACAGGTCGAGCTGGTGGACCGGAGCCCCGCTCGCCCGTTCAAGGATCATCGGGTCGAGGAAATCCGGCCCGCACTTGAAGACGCGCACGCGCCGCCCAGCACGCCGGTGGCGGCGGGCGAGGGCGGCGGTCACCAGCGTCTTGCCCTGGCCCGAGGCTGGGGCGGAGACGAGCAGGGCAGGGCACTGCGCACTTTCGGTTGCGGGGCCGCAGGGGCTCACAGGTCGATCCCGACCTGCGCACGCACGCCCGCGCGAAAGGCGTGCTTTTCGTCGCGGATGGCGCTGACCGTGTCGGCCAGTTCGACCAGTTCCTCGTGCGCCGCGCGGCCAGTGATGACCACGTGCTGCATGGCGGGGCGGCCCCGGATTGCGGGCAGGATCTCATCCAGTTCGAGGTAGCGATACGTGACGAGGTAGGTCAGTTCATCCAGCACCACCAGGGAGATGTCGGGATCGGAGAGGGCGGCCCTGGCCTTCTCCCAGCCCGCCCGTGCGGCGGCGATGTCGCGCGCACGGTTCTGGGTTTCCCAGGTGAAGCCCTCGCCGCAATTCTCCCAGGTCACGCCGTCCTGGCGCGAGAGAAAAGCGCGTTCGCCCACGTCTTCCTTGCCCTTGATGAACTGGAACACCGCGGCCTTGCGGCCATAGCCGAGCGTACGTGCGACCATGCCGAAGGCGCTGGAGCTCTTGCCCTTGCCGTTGCCGGTCAGGACGAGCACCAGGCCCTTGTCGATCCTGGCCGCCGCGATCCGCGCGTCGACCACCTTCTTGTGCTTGGCGGTGCGCACCTTGTGGCGGCGCTCCTCCTCGCTCAGCGTGGCGGTTTCGGGTTGGCTGGAAGCCTCGCTCACCGCGCGGCCTCGCGGCGCAGGTCGGGGCGTGCGCTCAGGGTGAGCGCCCAGAGGGCTGCGGCAATACCGCTCCAGGTCAGCGAGGCGACCAGGGCGCGCGGGAAGTAGCGTGCGAAGCGGGGCGCGAATTCGGCCAGCGTCGGGTCGGGATAGCGTCCGCCCAGGAAGTAGAAGCCGCCGCTCGAGCAAAGGTGCGCGACGACCGTTGCGCCGCCGACGAGGAGCGCCATGGTGGGAAGCGAGGAAAGGCGCTCGGGCAGGTTGGCGGCAAAGCGTCCGGACATCCACATCGCCGCGTAGGCGGGGACCAGCATGGCGTAGGCGGGCGTGTAGCAGAAGTCCGAGACCCCCAGCACCGACATCGAGACGACGTCGATCGCGTAGGCAAGGCCGAACAGGCCGGCAAAGCCCGCCGCACGGCGCACGAAGTAGCCCAGGACGAAGAAGCTGGCGACCGCGGTGCTGGGCACATGCTCCATGTGCGTCAGCGCATGCGAGCGGGTGAGCAGCATGACAGCGGCGAGGATGGCGAAGATCGTCCACTGGAAGCGGGTCGAGGAAAGGGCAGGGGAGCGGTGCATGCGGGGTATCTCCTTGCAGAAAAGGGGAAAGGTGCGCTGGCGCGCGCCCATGCAAGGACACGGCCAGAGGAAGCCGACAAAACGGGCCTTGGCTGGAAAACGAAAAAAAGTTCAGCAGTACGGCATGAATTTCAGGCTCCCTTCGAGGCGACACACGAATGTCGTCCGCCAAGGGGTATCCCCGCAGATCGCGAGGCCCTCGTCCGCCCGGTTCATCCCGCCCGCGCGAAAAAACGACGGCATCGGGCCGGTTTCCTGACTTCCCGGTTCACAGCGCGTCTTCGCCGCCTTCTCGGGAGATCCCTCCCAATGGCATGTGGCGATGCGCTCCCCGGTCACAGTTGCGGGAGCAGTGCCGGCCCAGATCGCCTCCTGGCGACCTTTCCGGACTTCCCGATTAAGCCCTCTCGGGCACCCGTTGCGCCCCCACGATTAGGCGACCATCGTCTTTCCCGCAAGTATATTGCACTTGCGCAGCGGGCAACGGACCTATAGTTCGCGGGCCCAAGCGACAGGTTCCCCGCAAGGGGATCAAAAGGGAACCGGGTGCAAGACCCGGGCTGCCCCTGCAACTGTAAGCGGCGAGCCATCCGGCCAATCTGCCATTGGGACATGCGTCCTGAGAAGGCGGTCGGAGCGCCCTGACCCGCGAGCCAGGAGACCTGCCTGACGCCGTCGTTCTTCATCCGGGCAGGGTGCACCGGGTGTTCGAGGGCCGCGCCGTCACTGGTCAAGGTCATCCCTCGCGTAGCGACAGCCACCGCCTTGCCGGATGCGATCCGGGCAGGGGGCGTCGGGTCGTGCGCTCTTCTCGAAAGCAGAAGATCTGCGATACGGCGGTTCCTTGCCACAACGGAGCGCAAGCGGCGGGCAAACCGTTGTTTGCATGAAGGGAATTGTCCCGCCCGTGTTGAAGTTTTCCTATCTGGCCGGAGTTTCGGCCCTCGTTTTCCCGCTGTCCGTCCTCGCACCTTCCTTCGCCCATGCAGAGGAAGCTCCTCCGGGTACGATCTACGTCAGCGCCTTGCGCACCCCGGTCGCCGCCGAGCGGGTTTCCTCCAGTGTCACCGTGCTTGATGAGGAGGCTATCGAGGACGCGCAGACTTTCTCCGTCACCGACATCCTGCTGCGCACGCCCGGTGTCTCGATCTCGCGCAACGGGGGGTACGGCACCAGCACCAGCCTGCGCATCCGCGGCGCGGATGATGGCACCACGGTCATGGTGATTGACGGCATGCGCCTGTCCGATCCCTCCTCGACGGCGGGCGGCGTCAACGTCTCCAACCTGTTCCTCGACGATGCCGAGCGCATCGAGATCCTCCGTGGGCCGCAGTCGATCCTGTGGGGCAGCAACGCCATCGGTGGTGTCGTCAATGTGACCACGCGGCAGGCGTCCCAGCCGCTCGAAGGCAGCTTTGCCGCCGAGGCGGGCTCCAACCAGACCGTGTCGGCCCGCGCGGGCGTGGGCGGCACGAGCGACCTTGTCGACTGGCGCGTGGCGGGCTCCACCTTCCGCACCGACGGCATCTCGGCCCGTTCAAGCGGGACCGAGGATGACGGCTATCGCCGCACCTCGGCGAGCGGGTCGGCCCGCTTCAAGCTGGCCACTGACGTGTCGCTGGACCTGCGCGGCTACTGGTCGGATGCGCGTTCGGAGTTCGACGGGTCTTCGGGCGATACGTATGCGTTCGGCACGACGCAGGAATGGTCGGGATATGCCGGGCTCAACTTCGGCCTGTTCGATGGGCGCCTCGTCAACCGGCTTGCGGTCACGCAGACGACCTCGGATCGCGAGAACTTCGATCCTGAGCGTGACATCCGCCAGATCACCTTCGACGCGCATGGCCGCCTGCGCCGCTTTGAATACCAGGGCACCTTCACGCTGAACGAAGCCGTGCAGCTGCTCTTCGGCGCCGAGCGCGAAGAGCAGCGCATGACCACCGCTTCGCCCGGAAACAGCCTTGTGCCCTATGAGCTGACGCGCCACGCGGTCGATACCGACAGTCTCTACGGCCAGTTGCGCGTGACCCCGCTCGAGGGGCTCACGCTCGATGGCGGCGTGCGCTACGACCACCAGTCGCGCTTTGGGGGCAACACCGTGGCGAGCGCGGGCGCGGCCTACTCGCCCAACGACGGCGTGACCGTGGTGCGCGCGAACTATTCCGAAGGCTACAAGGCGCCTTCGCTCTACCAGATGTTCTCGGCCTATGGCGTCGCTGATCTCGAGCCCGAGCAGGCCAAGGGCTGGGAAGTCGGGATCGAGCAGGGGCTGGGCGAGATCCTGCGCGCCTCGGCCACCTGGTTTGAGCGGCGCACGACCAACCTCATCAACTTTGCCTATTGCCCGAGCGGCGCCGACCAGCCCGAGGTCTGCTACATTCCGGGCACCGACACCACGCGCTTTGGCTACTATGCCAATGTCGACAAGGCGCACGCGAAGGGACTGGAGCTGGCCGCGACGGCGCGCCTCGGCGTCTTCTTCGCCGATGGCAACTACACCTGGACCAATGCCGAGGACCGCACGCCCGAGGCTTCGACGTATGGGCGCCAACTCGCCCGCGTACCGCGCCATACCGCCAACGTCGAGGGCGGTGTGGACGTTGCGGGGGTTCGGGCCAGTGTCGCCGCGCGCTATTCGGGCAAGACCTTCACCAGCGCCAGCAGTTCGACCGTGCTTGACGATTACTGGCTGGTCGATCTGCGCGCGCAGATGGAGGTGATGCCCGGGCTTACCTTCCAGGCCCGCGTCGAGAATGTCGGGAACACACGCTATGAAACCGCGAGCGGTTACGGGATGCTGGGCCGCACGGTCTACGCCGGTATCCGGAGTCGGTTCTGATGCTGCGCGCGCTGGAGGAAAGTGGGGCGGGCACGACGCAGGTGGTGGTCTGCTCCACCTGTCGTCACACCGCCGAAGCGCGCGAGGACGGTGAGGGGCTGCGCGGCGGCGCGCGCCTCGCCGCGGCCCTGCGCGAGGTGAAGGCGGCTGAGGAGGCCTTCGCAGGGGTCGAAGTGCAGGACATGCCTTGCCTCTTCGCCTGCAAGCGGTTCTGCACCATCCACATCCGCGCGCCCGGCAAGGTCGGCTACGTGCTGGGCGACTTCTCGGCCGATGCCGAGGCCGCCCGCGCGATCCTGACTTATGCGGCGGCCCATGCCGAGAGCGAGGAGGGCGTGGTGCGCTACGCCCATTGGCCGGACGGCGTGAAGGGCCACTTCATCACCCGCACTCCGCCCGAAGGATACCTGTGCACATGACCCTGTTCGAGAACCGCGCCGCCTTTCTCGATGCGCTTGCGGCGATGCCCGGGCCCGATGCCGGGGCCATCGCGGCCGCGCGCGCCCGGCAGGCCCAACTGACCAAGCCGTCCGGATCGCTGGGGCGGTTGGAGGAGATCGCGGTCTTCATGGCCGGATGGCAAGGGGCCGAGCGCCCACGGCTGGACGTGGTTCAGGCGTTGGTCTTCGCGGGAAATCACGGCGTTGCCGCGCGCGGGGTCAGCGCCTTTCCGGTCGAAGTGACCGCACAGATGGTCGCCAATTTCGCGGGTGGCGGGGCGGCGATCAACGCACTTGCGGCGGCGTGCGGGGCTGATCTTTCCATCGTCGCGCTCGATCTTGATCGTCCGACCGGCGATATCGCCTGCGAACCGGCCATGGACGAGGCGGACTGCCTGGCTGCGCTGAACGCAGGCGCACAGGCGGTGAAGGAGGAGACCCAGCTTCTCTTCGTGGGCGAAATGGGCATTGCCAATACGACCCCCGCAGCCGCGCTTGCGGCGATGGCTTTCGGAGGCGAGGCGGCCGACTGGTGCGGACGCGGTACTGGCCTCGATGCAGCGGGTGTTGCGCGCAAGGTCGCCGCGGTCGAGGCCGCGCTGGCGTTCCATGCCGGGGCCTGCACCGATCCCTTCGAGACCCTGCGCCGCCTTGGAGGGCGCGAGATCGCCGCGATGGCAGGCGCCATGCTGGCTGCGCGCATGCGGCGCATTCCCGTGCTGCTTGACGGGTTCATCGCCTCGGCATCAATCGCGCCGCTGGCTGCGGCCTTTTCGGCGTTCACCGACCATTGCCTGGCCGCGCACCGCTCAGCCGAAGCCGCGCACGGACGCTTGCTGGAGCATCTGGGGCTCGAGCCGCTGCTCGCGCTGGGCATGCGGCTGGGTGAGGGCTCCGGCGCGGCGGTAGCGGTGCCGCTGGTGCGCGCCGCGCTGGCCGCGCACGGCGAGATGGCGACCTTCGCCGAGGCCGAGGTGGCGGCCGGGAGCGCATGAACGTGCGGCGGATCCACCTTGTTCGCCATGTCCCTCCGGTGAGCCCGGGACTGCTGTGGGGGCATGGCGACGTGGCGCCCGCGGTGGTGGATTGCGCCGTGTTGCACCAGCGTGTGCAGGAGGTGGCGCCCACACGGCTGGTAAGTTCGGATCTTGCGCGTGCGATGCTTCCGGCGCAGCGTTTGGCCAAGAAGCTGGGGCTCGAACTGGAGACCTCCCCGGTTTGGCGGGAACTCGATTTCGGTGCCTGGGACGGCCTTGCGCCCGAGGCTATCGATGTTGAGGCCCTGACCGCCTTCTGGGAAGATCCGGAGGGAAATCCTCCTTCCGGCGGCGAGCGCTGGTCGCAACTTTGCGCCCGGGTCCGCAGGGGACTTGCGGCCCTCGACGACGGCGCGCTGGTTGTCACACATGCAGGCGCGATGCACGCTGCCCTATCCGTGCTGACCGGGCTCGACCATCACGGCGTCTGGGCCATCGACCTGCCGTATCGGGCGTGCCTGACCTTGCGGATCTGGCCGGGCTCGACACTGGCAGGGCAGGTCGTGGGGCTCGATATCGGGGATGCCTTGCCATGAAGGCAGCGATCCTTGCGCTCCAGTTGATGACGCGCCTGCCGCTGCCGGACGTGGGAGCGACCAGCGATGACATGGCCCGAGCGATCCGCTGGTTTCCGATGGCGGGCCTTGTGGTCGGCGCCTGCCTTGCAGGGGCGGTCTGGGCCGGGGGGCTCCACAGCGCAGCCCTTGCCGCCCTGTGCGGACTTCTAGTTTGGGTCGGCATGACCGGCGCGCTCCATCTCGACGGTCTGGGCGACATCGCCGATGCGGCGGGTGCGGCCCATGGGGACCGTGAGCGCCTGTCCGCCGTCCTTGCCGACCCGCATATCGGCAGCTTCGGCGTGGTCGCCATCGTCCTGCAATTGCTCGCCAAGCTGGTTCTGCTGTTCCTCGCGTGGAGCACGGTGCCGCTCCCAGCGCTGGTTCTCGTGCCCGTGGCAGCGCGTATTGCACCGATGGCCTGGACGTTGCTGCTGCCCCCGCTCCATGCCGGAATGGGTACGCGCTTTGGAAGCGGCGCAAGCTGGCCGGTGTGCCTTGCCTGGTCCGCCTTGCTGGCGGTGTGCGCGTTGGTATTCGCGCCCGCTCTCCTGGCCGTATTCCCGGCGAGCGCGCTCTGGGCGCTCTGGCTCAAGCGCCGTATCGGCGGCATTTCGGGCGATGGGCACGGTGCGGGGATCGAGCTTGTCGAGACCATAACGCTTGCGGCACTGGTGGTGCTGGCGTGAGCGCCTTCGTGGCCCACGGCGGGCGCCTCTCGGCGGCTTGCGCGCGCTACGGCGGTACGCCCGAAGACTGGCTCGACCTTTCCACCGGTATCAATCCGGAGCCCTGGCCGGGGGCTCAGAACTATGTGCCTGACTGGCGGGCCTTGCCCGACCCGGCGGCCCTGACCCGGCTTGAGGCGGTAGCCGCGTCCCACTTCGGAGCCGATCCGGCCACGTGCGCGGCGGTGCCGGGAAGCGAAGCGGGCCTTCGCGCTCTGGGAGAGGTCCTGCGGCAGTTTCCGCTTGCGCCCGGCCCCCTCACGTACAGCACCTATGCCAAGGCTTTCGGCTCCGCTCCGAACGGAGCGCTGGGTCCGACCGTGCGTGTCCTCACCAATCCCAACAACCCCGACGGCACCTTGCAGACGCGCGCCGAGGTGCTGGCGGCGCTGGATTGGCAGGAGGCTGAGGGCGGCTGGCTGATCGTCGATGAAGCCTTTGCCGACGCGCATCAGGGTGCGAGTGTTGCGGGCAAGGTGCGCGAAGGGCGCCGCTTGATCGTGACCCGTTCGTTCGGCAAGTTCTTCGGGCTGGCGGGGCTTCGCCTCGGCTTCGTGCTCGCGCCGCCGGCCCTCCTTTCGGCCCTACGCCGCCTGCACGGGGACTGGCCACTGTCGAGCGCGGCCATCGATCTGGGCCTCGCCGCCTACGCCGATACCGACTGGATCGGGCAGGCGCGTCAGAGCCTGCCGCGCCGTGCACAGCGGCTGGATACGCGGCTCGCGCGTCACGGCCTCGTCGCGCAAGGGGCTTCGCCGCTGTTTCGATTGGTGTCCACCGACAGAGCCCCTTCGCTGTTCGAGGCACTCGCCAGGGCGCATATCCTGACCCGGCCGTTCGAGGGCCATCCCAAGCTTTTGCGCTTCGGCTTGCCGGACAGCGATCACGCATTGGCCCGGCTGGAGGCGGCTCTCACGCGCTGGTCCCGTGATGGTTGAGGGCGCCGCCGTCCTGGGCGCGCTGATGCTCGACGCCGCGCTCGGCTGGCCGGAGGGGCTCTACCGCCGGATCGGCCACCCGGTTGGGGCCTTCGCGCGGGTGATTTGTGGTCTGGAGCGCCGCTGGAACCTTCCCGACCTTTCGTTTTCCGCGCGGCGCCTGCGGGGCGTTGCCGCGATGATCGTGCTCCCGGTGATGGTGGGAGGGGCGGCCTGGGGCGTGGAAACCGTCGCAGGCCGCTTTGCTGGATCGTGGAGCTGGCTGGTGATTGCGCTTGTCGCCTGGCCTGCGCTGGCCCAGCGCAGCCTGTACGACCATATCGTTCCGGTTCGCCGCGCGTTGGCCGCAGGAGATCTTCCCGCAGCCCGCAAGGCGGTTGGGCGCATCGTCGGGCGCGATACCCGGGAGCTGGACGAAGCGGGCGTGGCGCGTGCGGGCATCGAGAGCCTGGCCGAGAGCTTCTGCGACGGGGTGATCGCGCCGCTGTTCTGGTTTGTTGTCGCGGGCCTTCCGGGCCTATGGATCTACAAGGCGATCAACACCGCCGACAGCCTGATCGGCCACCCTGAAGAACCCCTGCGCGCCTATGGCTGGGCGGCGGCGCGGATCGATGATCTTGCCAACTTCGTGCCCGCGCGCCTGAGCGGTGTTCTCATCTGTCTTGCAGGGGGGCGAGGCTGGCGCATCTTGTGGCGCGACCATGCGCGCCATGCCTCGCCCAACGCGGGCTGGAGCGAGGCGGCGATGGCGGGCGCGCTGGGCCTGAGACTTGCCGGTCCCGTGCACTACGACGGTGTCCGAGCCGACAAGCCCTGGATCGGAGACGAAGGGCGCTGCGCCGATGCCCCGGCGATGCGCAAGGCCGAGGGCATCTATCTGCGCGCCTGCCTGCTGGCCTGGCTGGCGTGCGCACTTGTTACAGGAGGCCGCACATGGCTGGGGTGATGCTGCAGGGAACCGGCTCCGATGTCGGCAAGTCGGTGCTGGTCGCGGGGCTGTGCCGTGCGCTGTCGAACAGGGGGCTGTCGGTCCTCCCGTTCAAGCCGCAGAACATGTCGAACAACGCCGCGGTCACCGTCGATGGAGGCGAGATAGGCCGGGCGCAGGCGCTCCAGGCGCTGGGAGCCCGCGCGCCGCTCCACACCGACATGAACCCGGTGCTGCTCAAGCCTCAGGCCGACCGCACCTCGCAGCTGATCGTGCACGGGAAGGTGCGCGGCACGCTGGGATCGGGCAACTTTCGCGAGGGGCGCCGCAGCCTGTTGGGCGAAGTGCTCAGCAGTTGGAAGCGCCTGTCCGAGCGCTGCGACATGGTACTGGTCGAGGGCGCGGGCTCGCCCGCCGAGATCAACCTGCGCAGCGGGGACATTGCCAACATGGGCTTTGCCCGCGCGGCGCATGTGCCCGTTGTGCTGGTGGGCGATATCGACAGAGGCGGGGTGATCGCCTCGCTGGTAGGGACCCGCGCCGTGCTCGAGGCGCAGGACGCAGCGATGATCCGGGGCTTCATCGTCAACAAGTTCCGGGGCGATCCGGCGCTTTTTGCCGATGGCTATGCGGCGATCGAGGAGCGCACGGGCTGGCGCGGCTTTGGCCTCGTACCCTGGCTCTCCACCGTCGCCGACCTGCCGAGCGAGGACGCGGTGATCCTCGAAAAGCGGCCGATGCGTGGCGAGGGCAGGACGCTAATCGCCTGCCCGATGCTACCGCGCATTGCCAACTTCGATGATCTCGATCCGCTGCGCGCCGAAGAGGGCGTCGATGTGGCGATGATCCCGCCCGGCACGCCCATTCCGCCCGAAGCGGCCCTGATCGTCCTGCCCGGCTCCAAGGCGACGCGCGCCGACATGGATTTCGTTCGCCAGCAGGGCTGGGACATCGACATCCTGGCCCACCACCGGCGCGGCGGGCGCGTGCTGGGGATCTGTGCGGGCTTCCAGATGCTGGGCCGAACCATTGCCGATCCTGACGGGATCGAAGGTCTGCCGGGCGAGACGCCGGGGCTCGGTCTGCTGGACCATGCGACCGTGCTCGGTCCGCGCAAGGCCCTGCGGCAGGTGCGCGGAACGGCCTTGGGTGAAGGCTTTTCCGGTTACGAGATGCACATGGGCGAAACGCACGGGGCCTCACTGGCTCACCCTTTCGCCATGCTGGACGCGGATCGGCCGGATGGGGCGCTGTCGCGCGATGGGCGTGTCATGGGGACGTACTGCCATGGCCTGCTCGCCGCCGGGCCGTTGCGCCGCGCCCTGCTGGAGCGGATCGGCGTTGCCAGTCCGGGCGCAGATCACGACGCGCGTGTCGATGCTGCGCTCGATGCATTGGCGCAAGGGCTGGAGGCGCACCTAGACATTGACGCGCTGATTGCGCTTGCCAGGGAGAAAACGGCATGACCAGCCTTCTGGTTCTGGGCGGCGCGCGCTCGGGCAAGTCACGCCACGCGCAGGCGCGGATCGAGGCCGTGCCCGGCCGCCTGGCCTTCATCGCCACCGCGCAGGCTTTCGATGCCGAGATGGAAGAGCGTATTGCCCGCCACCAGGCCGACCGCGACGCGCGCTGGACGACCATCGAGGCGCCGCTGGACCTGGCCGAAGCCTTGGCGCGCGCGGCGCAGGAGGCCGATGCGGTGCTGGTCGATTGCCTGACCTTGTGGCTTTCCAACCTGATCCTGGGCGACGAGGATGTCGCCGCACGCAGCGAGGAATTGCTGGCCGCGCTGGCTCGCTGTCCGGTGCCCGTTGCCTTTGTGGCCAATGAAGTGGGCATGGGGATTGTGCCGGGCAACGCGCTCTCGCGGCGGTTTCGCGACGAGGCGGGGCGGCTCAACCAGCGCCTCGCTCAGGAGGTCGACGAGGTCGTGTTCGTGGCGGCGGGACTGCCCCTTGCGCTCAAGGGGGCGGGCAAGTTTGCAGCGGGCTGATCTGGGCGTTTGACGCTGCCCTTTGTCATGGGTACCCAGCCTCCCATGATTGCGCTTCTGTCCCCTGCCAAGACGCTCGATTTCGAGCGTGAACTCCCGCCGCTCGACCTGACCACCCCGCACTTCGCCGAGGAGGCGATGGGGCTGGCGAAATCGGCCTCGAACCTCAGCCAGAAGAAGCTGTCCGAGCTGATGCACATCTCGCCCAAGCTGGCGAAGCTCAACGCGGATCGTTTCCGCGACTTTCCCGAGCTTCCCGAGCGCCAGGCGCTGTTCGCCTTTGCGGGCGACGTCTATGCAGGTTTCGACGCCTTCTCGCTGCACGAAGAGGGCATCGCCTTTGCGCAGAACCACATCCGTCTGCTTTCCGGTCTTTACGGCCTGCTGCGCCCGCTCGATGCGATGCGCCCCTATCGCCTCGAAATGGGCACGCGCTGGGCACCGCGCAAGAAGGCGCTGACCGACTGGTGGGATGACCGCATCGCCGCCTTCCTGCGCGCCGAAGTCGCCGAGGAAGGCTCGGGCGCGATCCTCAATCTGGCGAGCCAGGAGTACTTCGCCTCGGTCAAGGGACGCCTGGAAGGCCTGCGCGTCGTCGACGTCGATTTTCGCGAGCCGGGCCCCAACGGCCCGCGTTTCATCAGCTTCAACGCCAAGCGCGCGCGCGGCATGATGGCGCGCTGGATGTGCGAGCACCACATCACGAAGATCGAGGACATGAAGGGCTTCGACGCCGAAGGCTATCGCTTCGTGCCCGAACAGAGCGAAGAGGACCGCTGGATGTTCTCGCGCGCATGAGTTCGAGCGCGGTCGTCATTGGCGCCTCGGGCGGGATTGGTGCGGCTTTCGAGGCGGCGCTGATCGAGGAGGGCGCCTTCGAGGTCGTCCACGGGTTCGCCCGTTCGCGCAGGGGTGACGCGCATATCGACCTTACCGACGAGACGAGCATCGAGGCCGCCGCTGCGCAGGTGGCCAAGGGCCCGCCGCCATCGCTGGTGATCGTGGCGACGGGGCTCCTCCATGAAGGCGAGAAGGGCCCGGAAAAGGCGCTGCGCGATCTCGATCCCGAGTGGCTGGCGAAGACCTATGCGGTCAACGCGATCGGTCCGGTGCTGGTCGCCAAGCACTTCCTGCCGCTCATCCCCAAGGGCCAGCGCGCGGTCTTCGCCGCGCTTTCGGCGCGGGTCGCCTCGATCAGCGACAATGGCCTGGGCGGTTGGCACGGCTACCGTGCGTCCAAGGCCGCGCTCAACATGATGGTGCGCAATCTCGCCATCGAGGAAGCGCGGCGCAAGTCGCGCACGGTTGTCGTCGCGCTGCATCCGGGCACGGTCGATACGCCGCTCTCCAAGCCGTTTCAGGGCAATGTGCCCGAAGGCCGCCTGTTCGATCCTGAACGCGCCGCGCTGCAGCTTCTCGATGTGATCGAGGACCTGAAGGTGCCCGACAGCGGCAAGCTGTTCGACTACGAGGGGCGCGAGATCGCGTTCTAGGACAGCGCCGGAGCGGTCTCGAGCGCCGCGACGAGCGCGGCGTGCAGAGCCTCGGCTGGCGCGCCCTGGTCATGCCTTTCACGTCCCTCCAGAGCGCACGCGGCGAAGCCGGTCACCTGCGCAACGGCAAAGCTGATGCCGTAGAGGTTACGCCGGGGCGCGACCCCCGGGATCGCGCGCGGATAGCCCGAGGCGCACAGGGCGGTGGGGATGGTGCCGGGCACATAGTAGCGTTCGCGCGGGCAGTCCCAGTCGAGCGTGACGCCCAGCACGCAAGGCAGGCTTCCGGGCAGACACGCGGTTCCGTCCACATCGTGCGCGGCGATTACCGCGATTCCCCTTGCCGCGGCCTCTGCAACCGCCTCGGCGAAGACCGCGGTGTGGGCCGTGTTGGTCGTGCCGAGGCTGAGGTTGATGACATCGACGTCCTGCGCCGTGGCCCAGCGGATCGCGGCAAGGAGCGCGCGGGCATTGGTGGCGAGGCTCTCGGCAAAGACGCGCACGGGGATGCAGGTGGCACCGGGGGCCTTCTCGAGGATCGCGGCCGTGACCGCCGTACCATGGCCAAGCCGGTCAAGCGTTTCGTCCGGTCCTTCATGGCACAGGCCTTCGCGGTCGATGCGAACGCCCGGCGCGATGCGGGCCGCATCGATGTGGTCATGCTCCGGGTGGACGCCGCTGTCGATCACCGCGACGCGCACGCCCGTTCCGGTCCGTCCGGGAAAGAGCGGGGGGACGGGCCTATCGGGACCCATCAGGCGTCGACCAGCGGCGCGAGGGTCTCGGGTGTGCGCACGTGCGCACGGCCTTCCTCGATGGTGATGATGCGATCGGCCACTTCGGCGAGCGCGGGTCTGTGGGTGATGGCGATGATCGTTGCCTCGGGGAGGACCTGGCGCAAGGTCTGCGCGATGTGGCGCTCGGTCTCGGGATCGAGCGCGGAGGTGGGTTCATCGAGGATCAGGACCTCGGGGCGGCGCAGCAGCACGCGGGCAAGCGCGATGCGCTGGCGTTCGCCAGCAGAAAGGGCAAGGCCGCGCTCGCCCGCAGGCGTCGCCAGCCCTTGTGGCAGGCGTTCGAGCAGGGGATCGAGGCCAGCCTGATGCGCGGCGGCGCGGATCGCCTCTTCGCTTGCTTCAGGGCGCGCAAAGGCGATGTTGGCGCCAATGGTGTCGTTGAAGAGATAGGGCGTCTGGTCGAGCAAGATCACCTTCTCGCGCAAGGACCCCAGCGTAAAGGCAGACAGCGGTGCCTGGTCGAACAGGATGCGCCCCGCGTCGGGATCGAGGTAGCGCACAAGAAGATCGGCAAGTGTCGACTTGCCCACACCGCTCGGGCCCAGGACCGCGCAGAAGCTGCCGCGCGGGATTTCCAGCGTGAAGTCCTTGAGGACCGCCCGGTCGTCATGGGCAAGGGCGACATCCTCGAAACGGATCGCATCGGCAAGGCCGGGGAAGGCACGGGCGTTGGCGCTTTCGTGGACTTCGGCTGGCGTGTCGAACAGCTCGAAGATGCGGGCAAGTGACACGCGCGCCGAACTGAGCCCGGAGACGAGGCCCATCAGGACCTGGATGGGGGAAAACAGGCGCGACTGGTAGGCCATGAAGGCGACCAGCGTGCCGATCGACATGGTCCCCTCGATGATCTGGTAGCCGCCGTAGAGGATCACCCCCGAGGTGGTGACGGCCAGCAGCGTGCCGGGCACGGCTCCGGCCATGAACGAGGCGACCTGCATGCGCAGCATGGCTTCGACGAAGGCGGAGTTGCGGGTGCGAAAGCGCTCGGTCTCCTGCGCGGCGGCGTTGAGCGAGGAGACGACGCGCATGCCCATGATCGTGTCGACGAGCAGACTGCCCAGGTCTGCACCGCGCTCGCGCATGGTGCGGGTGAGGCGGTCGAGCTTCCTCTGGAAGACCACGAAGAGGCCGACGCACGCGGGCAGCAGAACAATGGCAAGCAGGAACAGCTTCCAGTCGAGCCAGAGCATGATCGCGACCCCGCCTGCCAGCATGAGCAGGTTGCTGAGGACCGAGAGCATGGTGTCGGCGGTGACGCGCTGGATGTCGCTCACATCGCTGTTGATGCGCGACATGAGATCGCCCAGCCGAAAGCGGCTGTAGAAGCGCGGCGAAAGCGTCTGGAGATGGCGCAGCAGCGCCACGCGGATATCGAAGAGCATGTCCGCCGAGGTCGAGATGTAGCGGTAGCTCGCCAGGATATTGAGCGCGTAGTTGCCGATGGTCACGCCGACCATGGCGAGCCCGATGGCGACGAGCGCGCCCATGTCGCGCGGGAGCAGCGCGTTGTCGATCAGCATCTTGGAGAGATAGGGCTGGGCAAGGCCGAGCGCGGTCGAGACCAGACTGACGAGGAGAACCAGCGTCAGGCGTCCGAGATAGGGGCGCAGGTAGGGCAGGAGGCGCGCGTAGCTGCCCCAATCGGCGATCCGGTCCGGCTCGCGCGCAGCTCCGGGCGGGCCGATGGGGCGCTGGGGCATGGAGACGGTATCG
Source organism: Novosphingobium decolorationis (assembly GCF_018417475.1). Classification (NCBI taxonomy): domain Bacteria; kingdom Pseudomonadati; phylum Pseudomonadota; class Alphaproteobacteria; order Sphingomonadales; family Sphingomonadaceae; genus Novosphingobium; species Novosphingobium decolorationis. The sequence goes on along the minus strand of NZ_CP054856.1, from coordinate 1,052,467 downwards.
AGGGGCGGGCGGCTCATTGCGGGCTCCCGAGCGGTGTCAGGGTCAATCCGTTGAGACGGTAGCGCGGTTCGGGGAAGGTCGCCAGCTGCGCGCTGCACCAGTCGAAGCCTTCGCGCGTCGCGTCCAGTTGCGCGCGCCACCAGGGGCTGTCCGCGCCGGTCGCGTAGAACTGCCCGCATTGGCGCAAGTGACGGCGCATGCCCGCGAGCAGCATCGAATGGTAGTGGTCGAGATAGGGGCGCACGGCCTCTTCGCTGCCGTTGGTCCCTGCAATGGCGTGGAGCGTGGCGGCGGCAAGGCTTGCCTCGCGGGCGGCCTGCGCGGTGCCATCGCCGCACAGCGGATCGAAGGCGAGCGCGTAGGTTCCGCAGGCGAGCCAGTCGGGGCCCGAAAGGCGGGTCAGCATGCGCGGGGCTGTCTCGAAGCGGGCGGAAGGGGATGCTTCGCCGCGCTCGATGCGCGGGGCGATGTGGCGGCTGAGTTCAAGGAGTTCAGGGATCTCGGCGCCGACGCCCAGCAGCCAGGCTGCCTTGGGGGCCGAGGGGATCATGAAGAGCCAGCCCTGCGCCACGGCTTCTACCCAGCAGGCCTCTTCGTCTTCGGCGTGGAGGAGGGTAACGGCCTGGGCGCTGGCGGGGCGGGCGCCGAAGCGGCACATGTCTTCAACCGGGAAGGGAGCTTCGGTGTGGATGCCGAAGGCACAGGGAAGTACGGCCTCGCCGGTCCGGGAGGTGCGTACGTGCTCCATCGCGGCATGCAGGTCACCGCCCGACAGGACGACGGCATCGTGGGGAAGAACGGTCGGCTCGGAGCCGCCCCAGGCGACGATGCGGCGCCGGACGTGACGGGCATTCGCCAGGAGATCGGGGGCTTCCAGGCAGTCGCGCAGGAGCTTGACCGCCACGGCGCCCAGCAGGATCGCAGGCGCCGAGGAAGGACGTGCTGGTGGATGCACCGCCGCAAGTCCCGCCTGGCGCAGAAGCCCTGCGCAACAGTGCGCCGCTACGCCTCCCCCGCGGATCAAGATTGGAGCGATCTTCGGGGAAGGCGCCGTCTCTGCCTGAAGAGACGTGTCGCGGCGACCCGCGGCATTGCGGCGCATGGTTTGGGTCACGGCAGGTGCAGGAGGCCCGCCATGGTGATGTCGTTGCGCACCTCCCAGTCGGTTTCGAGCTTGAGTGTGGCAGCATCGTAGACGGCGATGTCGTAGCCTGCGCCGTAGATATAGAGCTTCTTTCCGTCGGCCGACATGGCGAAGTAGAAACGGCGACGGCATTCGAATTCGGCCTTGCCGACCGCGGTGTTGGTTTCGAGGTCGAAGTGCCAGAACTCGCAGCGCTGGTCGCCCAGGTCATCCATGACCGCGACGGTGTAGCCGTCCTTGCCATCGGGCGTGACCTGCAGGCCTTCGAGGCGGTCGGGCGCGGGGCCGATGGGATCGAAGGTGAAGCTGCGCTGCGTCAGGTCGAAGCGGGCGATGCCGAAGACCTTGTTGTGGATGTAGGGATCCTCGCCGTTGAAGAGCGAGACATAGCTGCCCGGATCCTGGCGCGAATTGAGCGTGCCGCCAAAACTCACGTCCTGAAGCGCAGAGGATTGCGGCTTGGCCAGGTCGATGCGGTCGAGCACCGAAAAGTCCTTGGTGTCGAGCACGCGGACCTTGTCGCCAAAGACGTAGAGGGTCTTGCCGTCGGGCGAAATCGCCATGCTGGCTGCCCAGCCCGGACCGTTGTCTTCCTCGGCAAAGTCGACTGCGCGCACGACATCGCCGCTCTTCAGGTCGATGGTGTAGTACTGGAACTTGCTGACCCGGAAGAGGTCCACTTCCTTGTCGAAGCGCTGGCCGATGGCGTAAAAATAGCGCCCGGTGGGATCGGGCACACCACCCTTCAGGCGGTAGCGCGTGCTCGGCGTGTTGAGCTCGAAATGGTTGAGGACCTTGCGGGTCTTCGTGTCGATCACCTCGATTCCCGTGCGGGTGAGGGTGGTGACGTAGAGCTTGGAGCGGTCCTGCGAAAGCTGGAGGTTGTCGGGCAGGCCCGTCTCCAGCGTGACGAGGTCGGTTACCTGGCCGCTGGTGTCGTCGATGAACTGCACCTGGTCGGGATAGCCGCCGATGACGATGGTGTCGGCGGCGGCGGGCTGGGCGAAGGCCAGCGCGGCACCAAGGGCGGCGCAGGCGCTGCCGGCAAAGGCATGACGAAGCGATTTCATGAAGGCTGCCTCTTTCTCGAGGGGCGTGAGCGCAGGGCGGACAGGGTGGACCGGGCAAGGTCCGCACGGGTCCCCTTCGTGCACGCGCAGCGAAGGGGATGGGTCCGCATCACGGGAAGACCAGGTCGAGATTGCGCCAGTCCTTCGCCGCCGAGGCGCAGTTGCTGGCCCAGTCGGGCGAATAGTTGACGTGGTCGGGCACCTGCACGGGCCAGAAGCAGCTGACGTAGCAGTCGTAGATGTCGCGCTCGACCGGCTGGCACAGGCCTGCCGTGCCGCCGCCCGCATCGACTTCCCAGCCCGGTGAGAACGCCAGCGTGCAGCCCATCGGCACATGGGGCTGCTGGGTCTTCTGCTGGAGCGCGACGACGTCGTCCTCGCCCAGCGGGTCGGAGGCGGCATCCAGGGTGGTTTCGGGGGCAGGAGAGGCCAGATCGTCGATCCTCTGGGCCTTCCGGTTGATCGGCTTCAGGTGCTTCATGCGTTGGCCTTCCGCGTTGCGAAACGTTCGAGAAATCCGGGGTTCTGCGCTGCGACCGCGCCGTAGACACGCAGGCACGTGTCGGTCCATTCGCGGATCCAGTCGCAGTAGTGCAGATTGGCGTGGCCGGTGTCGCCGTAGCGCACGAAGGCCTCGTGATGGCAGCCGCCTGCGCACAGGGGCCGTGCCCAGCAGCTCTGGCATTCGTACTTGGCGCTGACGTGCCCGCGCGAAAGGAAGTCCTCGCGCTTGTCCGCATCGATGCCGCTTTCGATGTTCCCCAGCGTGTGGGTGTCGGCGTCGGTGAAGCGGTGGCAGGGCGACAGGTCGCCCGAGGGGCTGACACCCAGCAGGCCAAGTCCCGCGCCGCACGGGTGCGACTTGTTCACGCCCTGCATCAGTTCGGCGATGGTCTCCGAGACGTTGGAGAAGCCGTGCATGCGGTTCTCCAGCGCATAGTCCAGCCATTCGTCGGCCAGCGCATGGAAGTCGACCAGAACCTTGCTCATGCCATCGCCGTTGATCGCATAGTCCTGCTCGCCCGAATTGGTGACAGGGGCAAAGCCGACTTCGTGAAAGCCCAGTTCGTCCTTGAGGTGGCGGTAGATGCGAAGGACGTCGGTGACGCCTTCGCTCAGCGTCACGCGCGCGGTGATGGCGCGGGTGCGGTGGCGGGCGATGAGCTTTTTCAAGCGCGGTTCGATGACCTCGTAGGAGCCCTTGCCGCTGCGGTAGATGCGGCGATGGTCCTGGAGGTCGGCCGGCCCGTCGATGCTGACGGTGACGCCCACGTCGTTGTCGGCGAGGAACTCGATGATCGGGTCCGAAAGCAACGTCGCATTGGTGGTGAGGCTGTAGGTGATCGCGCGGTTCTGCGCGGCCGCGGCGTCATTGGCGTAGAGGACGACTTCGCGCAGCAGCTTGAAGTTCATCAGCGTCTCGCCGCCGAAGAAGGTGACGTGGACCGTCTCGCGGCTGCCCGACTGGGAGAGCAGGAAGTCGATCGAGGACTTCGCCGTCTCCAGCGTCATGAACTTGGGCTTGCCCTGGGGCGTCGCGATCTTGTCCGCACCGAACTCGTAGCAGTAGGTGCAGGCAAGGTTGCACTGGTTGGTGATGTTGAGCACCAGCGCCTGGAGCGGGAAGTCGGCGGGCGGGGCGGTCGGCTGCGGATCGAGCGCGGGCGCGATCCGGTCCGAGACGATGCCGCGCACGAACAGCAGTTCGCGGATCAGCTCTTCGGCATCGCCGTGCGCATAGCCATGGGTGACGAGCGCGGAGACGATTTCGCCGTGCGCCATCTCGCCTTCGCGCAGTTCATCGAGTACCGCGCGGGCACCGTCGTCGAGCGCGAAGATCGCGCCTGCACCGACGAGGTAGACGTAAGGCTGATCGGCCGCTTCGAACTCGTGCAGTTCGCCGAGGCGATAGCGCGCGGTGCGAAAGTCGGCGGCAGGGGTGGTCATCGTGTTCATTCGGACACCTCCGGCTGGTCCCAGCGCTTGTAGGTGGGAACGGTGGTGACGAGGTAGGAACGGCCGACCAGCGGCTTGCCGTCCTTGCCCGCGAAGTTCTTCGCAGTGGCGACGACCCAGACCTCGCCGTAGTTGTTGCGCCCGAAGCGGCGCTCGGGGTTGGGGCCTTCGACGTTGGGCGTGAAGAGACCCGAAGCCGCGTCGAGCGCGCCCACGAACTTCGTATCGTTGTCGTAGGTCGTGGTGATGAACTCGCCCAGCGACCAGGTCGCCTCGATGGGCATGATCGCGAAGTCGTCCTTCGTGCCTTCCTTGCCATCCGGACCGTTGGAATAGCCCCAGGCGGCGAACTGCTCGAAGCCCTTGGCGTACTTGATGCCGCCCAGGTGCGCGAGTGCGGTGTCGGGGGTGACCTTCACGTAGTCGACGCTGGCATAGACCGGCAGGGCCTTTTGCAGCACCGCGCTGCCGACCGTGACGTCGCGCGGACCGGGTACGGCATTTGCGGCGATGTCGAGCGTGACAACCGCTTCGCCCGGTGTGACCGAGACGAGCTTGGCCACCTTGGTGCCGCTGCCGAAGTCGATGTCACCTGCCGCGAGATCGGCGGGAAGGTTCGCGCCATAGATGTGGACTTCGGCACCCTTGGTGCCGGTCTTGAGCGCGTCGAGCGAGATCGCGGCCAGTACCGGCGCTCCGCTCTCGCGGCGCAGCGTCACGTCGTAGCCGAATTCATGGTATTCGCCCCAGTACCAGCGGCCCATGGCCATGGTCTGGTCAGGCGCAAACCACAGCGTCTCGCGCAGCTTGCTGTCGAGGTCGTCCGGTGCGGCCGAAGGCGCGGCGCCAAGTGACGAACCGCGCCACGAGAAACCGCCGTAGATGAGCGATGCCCCCTTGCGGGTGTGGACCGAACCGTCCTTGAGCGAGCGCAGCACGGTCGAGGTGATGTACTCGTCCGATCCGGGTTCGCGCGGGGCAATGGTCATTTCGCCCACGAAACGGCCGTGGCCGCGCATTTCGGCCGAGACGAGCCACTTTCCGCCCAGCTTCGGAGCGCGAATGCGCGGTCGCCAGGCGGACCATTCGGGGGTGTGCAACGGGGCGTTTTCGGAGAGCCACTTGAGCGCGGCAATCGCCTGCTTCTCGGGCTTCGCGCCGTCGCTGTCGCCCGCGCCGCCGTTCTCGTCGTAGCCGCCGCCGACCGGCGTCTCGTAGATGAACTCCGCGGTCGAGTAGAGCGCACGGTGCATGTTTTCCAGCAGGCCCCATTCGCGCTTGGAGCGGCGCGAGGACATCGGCTGGGCAAAGGCATGGCAGCTTGCGCAGGTCTGGCGCAGCGTGTCGTTGGGGACGATGGTCTCGTCCTGGATGCGCTTTTCGGCGAGATACATCACCGGCTTGGCTTCCTCGGGGGCAAGGCCATGGTAGGTCGAGAGGTACTTCACCACCTCGCGCGCTTCGCCCGGTTCGATCTCGAGGCCGTTCAGCTTGACCATGCGCTTGATGGTCTGCGCCCAGCCTTCGGGCGTCGCGCGGATCCAGGAGATGCGCGAAAGATTGCCGTCCGCGTCGGGCGCGTGGCAGGTGCCGCACTTCTGCATGGTGAGGCTGTCGGTGACCGGAATGCCGGCTTCGGTCTCATCCCAGCCGGCCGGGTCGCTGGTGAAATCGTCCTCACCCCCGGCCTGCGCGACGACCACGCTGGTCGAAAGGGCGCCTGCGGCCAGCAGCGCGGCGACGGGCAGGCGGTGCCAGCTGCGGGTGGACGGCCCCCTGGCGGCAAGTACGCTGTCCGCTTCAACATCGGATGTGACTTGGGGCGTGCGCGCAAGGGCGTCGCCGCGATTCTTTCGCGAAAGGCGCATTATTTGAAAATACCCCCCTGATTACACGCGCAATTCGGTGATTCCGCGCTTGGGCAGTAGAAAACTGGACAATCATCAAGAGTTGGTCAAGGCGCTTTTTCGTGTCGCCGCATTTTTGTGTCGGCGCGGCAGTGGAAACGGGCTTCGTTGCCTTCGCAAAGGGCTGCAAAAGCGCCATATCTTGCGCAATGCCCGCTGCTTTCAAGCCATCACGCAGGTGCAGCATCGGTGGGCTCAGGCGGCCTGGCGTTCCTCGTAATAGAGCTCCGCCGGGACGGCCTGCGGGACGGGGCGGCGCTGCCAGGCGATGAAGGCGCTGCAGGCCAGGATCGTCGCGAGCGCGGCAGCCTCGAGCGGGCCGTTGCGGCTGTCGCCCATCGCGGCCAGCGATCCGAGCGCGGGACCTGCGATCATGCCCAAGGTCTGCATCGAGGAGACGAAGCGCAGTGCGCGCGTGGAGGTGCACGAAGCCGCGGCAAGCCCGGAGCAGCGAATGACGCTGGCCGTCGCGCCAATGTTGAACAAGACGATGGCGGCAATGAACAGCTCCGGCTGGCTCGGGCGCGCGCCCAGCATGGGGGCGAGCAGCGCTGCCCCGCACAGGAGCGCGGTCAGCGCCGGAGGGACCACGATCCGCTCGCGAAGGACGGCAAGGGCGGTCACGGCGCCGGCGAGCGAGCCCAGGCTGACCGCGGTGCCAAGTGTCTCGTTGTCAAGTCCGGCCCCGAGCGCGAGCGCGCCGGTCAGCGACCACACGATCATGTTGGCGCAGACGAAGGCAAAGATGGCACCCGCGATCAGCAGCGTACGGGACGTGATCGCGCGCGTGCTCGCGCTGGCGTGCCTGGCCTCACGGCGGGGGGCGATGTCCCATTCGGCGCGTTGGCCCAGCGCATCGCGGCAGGTGCCAAGGATAAGCAGAATGCCGAAGGGGGCGAGGGCAAGCAGTTCGAGAGCCGCGGGCGCGCCGCGCTGATTGGCAAGGCTGGGCAGACCTGCAGCTACCACCATCGAGAGCAGCAGTTGGACAAGCAGCGCGGCGGCAAAGGCACCGGTCGGGCGGTGGCGAGCGGCGTGGGCCATGGCCTGCGTGTAGATGAGCCCCATGGCCGCGCCGTGGGCCGCGCGCAAAGCGAGGAGCGCCGGGAAGTGGGCAATCGCGCCTGTTGCCAGGGCGGCGGCCATGGCGGCCAGCGCGGCGGCGGCAAAACTCCACGAGGGCAGGCGTGCGCCCGCAAGAAGGCTCAGCAGCGAACCGAGGGCGAGGCCCGCCTGCGCGGCGGCCACGACCCAGCCATGAAGGTTCGGCGAGAGAGAATGGGCCTCGCTCAGCAGGGCGAGGAAGACCGGGTCGATGCCCGGTTGCAGGATCGCGAGCGCGGCAACGCCGATGGCCGGTGCAATGGCGCGAAATCCGGAATCGAAAACCTGCACGAGCCCCCCTGATGTGAACGAGTGCATGCACGCCCCCACGTGCACGTCCCATCAGGTCATCGCTCTTCCCGTCCGGCGAATTCGCGAAGTCCTCTTCGTCAGAAATCGATCGCCTTGGTCATCTCGGCAATGTCACCGGGTTTCAGAGTCTTTGCAAGATGAATAAAGGTCTCGACGCTGAGCGCCATTATCTTGGGCATTTGGGCACGCCAGGGCTTCTCGTAGCCGAGGAACGGCGTGGTGCCTTCCATCGATGCGCTGATGAAGAGGGCGAGAGTGCGCACGTCTTCGTCGTCGAGCGCGGGGTTGAGCACGCGGATCTGCTCGCCGATCTGGACGTGGACGTCGCTATAGAAGGCCTCGATGCGCTCGGCGATGAACGCGCTCTGGTTGGCGAGCGACCACAGTTCGGTGAAGAGGCGGGTGGTGCGCTTGGAGCAGATGTCCTCCAGGCACATCAGGATCACGCGGCGCAGGCGCTCCTCGGCCGAGATGTCGGCAAGGCGCACATCGTCGTCGAGCTTGGTCTGGTAGCTCTCCATCATGTCGTCGAGCATGACCTTCACCAGCAATTCCTTGCGGGGGAAGTGGTAGCTGACGTTGCCGACCTTGAGGCCACACTCCGCGCCGATCCGGCGGATCGAGAAGGCGGTTGCGCCCTCATCGATGATGACGCGCAGCGCGGCCTTGATGATGGTGTCGACCGTGTCCGCACCGCGCGCGTAGACGCCGGGGCGCTGGTGCTCGGTGGCCGTGTCCTTGGGATTCTCGTTGGTTGCCGCTTTGCGGGGCATGGCGATTCTCCCTTGTGTTATGTCGCCTGTCGATCCTCGTCCCTCAGCCTTGCGTCTCTGCGAGGAGGCGAAACGGGGCCGGAGGGGCGCCCTAGGCCCCTTTGCTGCGCACGTAAATACAGTGTCTTGCCCGTCCCGCGGGTGAGAGCGCTCTCAGCGTGCGGGGGGCTGGGGGTAGATCGCCTCGATCGGGCCGAGCGCCTCTGCGAGGGGGCCGAGCCAGGGGGCGTAGTGGGTCCAGGCATCAAGACCTGTAGTGAAGATGGGTTGGCGTACTTGCTCGGAACTGGCCGTACGGACCGCGCGCGCGTTGGTGTGGAATTGGAGGCAGGCCTCCTCAAAGGGAAGATCGAGATAGGCAAGGAGGCGGCGTATCTCGGCCTCGGTGGAGTGCACCATATCCTCGTAGATCACGCGGTGAACGGCGCCTGGCGCGGCGGCATCGTAGGCGGCCATCAGCCCCACGTAATCCCGGTAGTAGCGCGCGATTTCGGCGAGGTCATAGGTGAAGGTCTGCCCGCGCGCGAAGTGCTGTTTCCAGCCCGAGAAGCAGCACGACATCGGGTGGCGGCGCGCATCCACGATCTTCGCGTTCGGCAGGATCGTGCGGATAAGGCCCACGTGCTGCCAGTTGTTGGGCATCTTGTCGATGAACAGCGGCGCATCGCTCTTGCGGTGGACGCGCGTGCCTTCGAGGTATTCCTCGCCCAGGCGCACCCGGTCACGCGGCGTCAGGCTTGCGATCATGGTCTTGAAATCGGCAAACTCACCCTCGTCGACACGCGCCTGCAGGCGGCTGGCGATGATCATCATGTCGGGCAGTTCGAGCGTGCCTTCGACCTGGCTGTGGCTGGAGAGGATCTGCTCGACCAGCGTCGAGCCCGATCGTGGCAGTCCCACCACGAAGATCGGGTCGGGCGCCGGGCATCCGCCATCGCCCAGCGTGGCGAGAAAGGGGGCGGTAAAGGTCTGCGCCGTGGCGGCCACTTCGGCGGAAAAGCCTTCCGGATCGTGGGGCACGCGGGCGCGGCGCAAGCGGTTGCCTTGGTCGTAGTGGCGAAACGAGGCGGCGTAGTCCTTTGCATCTTCCAGCGCCTTGCCGAGCGCGAAGTGCAGGTGGAAGCGGTCCTCGGCGTGTTCGTCGCTGTCCTCGGGCAAGGTAGCAAGAGCGGCCTCCATCGCGGCGATGTCCTCGGCCCCGAGCCGTGCGGTCTTGAGGTTGGCGAGGCTCCACCAGGCCTCACCCATCGAGGGCTGGCGGGCAACGGCCTCGCGGTAGGCGGCGATCGCCTCGGCCTGTTCACCCAGGGTCTTGAGGACATGGCCCAGGTTCTGCCAGAGCTGGGGCTGGTCGGGCTTGAGATCGAGCAGGGCGCGGTAAAGATCGCGGGCGCGCTCGTGTTCGCCCAGGCGCACCAGCACCGAGGCGAGGAGCAGGCGGTGCGCCGGGTTTTCGAGCGGCGATTCGACCAGGATCTCGGCCTCGCGGCGCGCTTCGTCCAGGCGGTTGGTCTGGAGCAGGAGGCGGATGCGAAAGTCGCGGGCAAGGTCGAAGCCCGGCGCGCGTCCGAGTGCGCGGCCGCAGTAGTCGAGCGCCTTGCTCATGTCGCCCTTGCGCCAGTGCAGTTCGCCCAGGAGGCGCAGCGAGGGCGCATCCTCTCCGCCGCGCGCCGCGCGGGCCTCCAGCAGGGCAATGCCCTCGTCCAGCCGTCCCTCGTTCATGGCAAGGGCCGCGTCGACCAGTTCGGGATCGCCCGCCGAGGCGTGAACGCCCGAGATGTCCGCGCGCCAGGCGTCCTCGGCTCGTCCGGCCTTGCGCAGTTCGCTGGCGAGGAGGAACCAGCCGTGGCTGATGCCGGGCTGCAGTGCGGTCAGGCGTTCGAGTGCGGAGATGGCCGCCGTGCTGGCGTTGGCGGCGAGCGCGGTCTGGGCGAGTTCCCAGAGCACGGCAGGTACCCTGGTGTCACGGCGAGCGAGCGCATCGAGTCGGGACAACGCCTCTTGCGTGCGGCCAAGCTGGCGCAGCGCCTGGCAGGCAAGCAGTTCGGCCGGGCCGAGGCCGGGCGCGGTCTGCAGAAGGTTCTCGGCCTCGGCCAGAGCGCGGGCGGGCGCGCTGCCGACGAGCGCGGCGATGCGGGGCAGGGCGCTTGCGGGCGAAACGGGACGGGCGGCCTCAGTCGTCGATCCGGTCATGGTCTGGCGGTCTATGTCCTTTCTGCGAGAGGCGGGGCCGAGTGCCAAAGGCGTCGCGGCGCGGGTGAAGTTGCGCGGCTGCGAACATTTTCAAGTGTGCACATGCACATCTTCAGGATCATCATTTCCCCGGCCTGGGCAAGCACGAAATAAAGCTCCAAAATTCGTGCCGATAGGCGCTTGACAGGATCGGGTCGTGTCGGTTTACTCAATCTAGGACAGGCGTTCAAGTTTGTGCAAGAGCGAACGCGTCCGGACGGATTTTTCAATACGAGTTCTTTGCAGGTGCAAGTTGGGCCTGCGAACCCGAGGGCAACTTCGGGGCAGGAGGTGTGCGTCTGCAAGGGCCGGCAAAAGGTCGCGGGCGCACTATTCGTGAAAATGGGGGGACCCGCGCCAAGCGGGCAGTCTTCTTGGGGGAGGAGACGCACGAATTTCAGGGAAATAGGGGGACTCCAACAGTATGAGTATTCGTACCCGTGTGCGCCGGTGGAACGCCGTGTGCCTTCTTTCCACGACTGCGATCGTCGCGCCGCTGGCGGGAGCCGGAACGGCCTACGCCGAGGACGACGTGCCGGCGGCTGCCGCCGAAGCACCTGAGGCCGCGCCCCAGGCGCAGTCCTCGCTCGGCGACATCGTCGTGACCGCGACGCGCACCTCGGAGAGCGTCCAGAAGGTGCCGATCTCGATTCAGGCGCTGGGCGAGGCAAAGCTGGAGGCGCGCCAGATCAACGGCCTTTCCGACTTTGCCAACCTGCTCCCCTCGGTCACTATCGCCGGGCTCGGGCCGGGCCGTCAGACTCCGTATTTCCGCGGCATCGTGCCCGCTGGCGGCGCCTACGCCTCGGTCGGGTACTATCTCGATGACATTCCCATCGCGGGCACCGACCTTCCCGACATCCACGTCTACGACATCGAGCGCATTGAGGCGCTCTCGGGGCCGCAGGGCACGCTCTATGGTGCGGGCTCGCTGGCGGGCACGATCCGTTTCATCTCCAAGAAGCCCGAAATCGGCGAGTTCGAGTGGGGCTACAACGCCGAACTCAACAAGTACGGCGCGGGTGACTTCGGCCAGCAGATCGAGGGCTACGTCAACATTCCGGTGAGCGACACGCTCGCCGTGCGCGTGATGGGCTACTATCGCCACGATGGCGGCTTCATCGACAATGTCGCCAACAACGGCCTCAACAACGTGGGCGATTCGCTTGCGCTGGAACTGGGCGATCTCAATCCCGCTACAAGCTATACGCTCGACAACGGCGACATCGCCGAGAACGACTATAACCCGATCTACGAAGTGGGCGGGCGCCTGCAGCTTCTCTGGGAGCCTGCACCGGGCTGGGAAATCCGCCCCGAAGTGACCGCGCAGCGCCAGATCGCCTATGGCTATTTCGGCTACGATCCGCGCGTCGGCGATCTGGAAGTCCACGATTACGATCTGACTCGCCAGAACGACAAGTGGTACCAGGCACAGCTCGCCATTCATGGCCACATCGGCGACTGGGACGTGGTTTCGGCAACGGGCTACTTCAACCGCAAGGTGAACCTGCGCAACGACTATACCTACTACACGGTCACCTACGACAGCTTCGGCCCGGGTTACGAAAGCTATCTGCAGTTCTGGGATCGGTCGAGCTGTTCGGGCTCGGGCGCGGACATGGCCTGCACCGGGCTTATCAACCCGCAGCAGTATTATAAGGGCCTGACGCGCGACAAGCAGTTCACCCAGGAACTGCGCGTGACTACCCCGTCGAGCTGGCCCTTCGACGTCACCTTCGGCGGCTTCTACCAGTCGCGCAAGGAGCAGACGAACGACCAGTACGCGACCCATGGTCTGGCCGACATGATGGGCTACACCCAAGCCGGTGGCGGCGATGTCGCAGGTGGCCTGCTGGGCGTTCCGGGCATGTACGGCATCGCCTGGGACGATGATGGCACGCCGTTCTTCGACACCAGCGACGTCATCAATCCCAACGGCGATCCTATGGGCACGATGATCCTGGGCTCGCGCGCGGTGAAGTACGATGCCTTCTACCTTTCGGAACGCAACAACGACTGGAAGGACAAGGCGCTCTTCGCCGAAGGGCACTACGACATCACGCCGACCCTGAAGGTCACGGGTGGCATCCGCTTCTTCTGGACCAGCTTCAAGTCGGAAGGCTTCAGCGGCGTTGCGGCCTCGGCGGCAGGCGCGGGCTGTTCGGTGCCGTTCCCGATGGAGCGCCTCTCGTGCATCAACGCCAACGGCTCGTACAAGGAATCGGGTGAGACCCACAAGATCGCGCTCGACTGGCAGATCGATGCCGACAAGATGGTCTACGCCACCTACTCCACCGGCTTCCGCCCGGGTGGCTACAACCGTGCCCTGCGTGTGAACGGGGTCGGTTTGGTGACGGTGCAGCCCTACGAATCGGAGACGCTCTCCAACTACGAGATCGGCTTCAAGACGACCTGGGGCAACATCTTCCGCTTCAACATGGCCGCCTATTACGAGACCTGGGACAACATCCAGTACAGCGTCGTCGTCTCGGGCACGCAGGGGGCGGGCATGACCGGCAATGCCGGCAAGGCCGAAGTGAAGGGTATCGAATACGATGCCGACCTGAAGCTGGGCGATGTTACGATCTCGTCTTCGGGTGCGTTCAACGACGCCAAGCTTAAGGGCAACTTCTGCAACTTCGCGCTCGATCCGGTGGCGATGTCGATCTCCCAGCTTTCAAGCTGTACCGCCGGGGCCTACGTGCCGGATTCCTATCCGCCCACGCCGCAGGTTGCGGCCGCGGACGGCACCCGCCTGCCGCGCCAGCCCCGCTTCAAGGGGACGACCTCGGTGCGCTACGACACATTCCTGGGCGGGATGGACGCCTACCTCATGGGCTCGGCGAACTACCAGACCGGCGCGACGCAGGACCTCAACGTCGCGAACAACGAACTGCTCGGCAACACGCCCGGCTTCGTCTCGTTCGACTTCTCGGCGGGCCTGAAGCGCGATGGCTGGACGCTCGACCTGTTCATCCAGAACGCCTTCGACAAGCGCGGGCAGCTGACCAGGAACACCTTCTGTTCGATTACCTTCTGCTCGGGCTCCTCGCGTACCTTCGCAATCAAGCCGCAGTTCTTCGGCCTGCGCTGGGGGCAGACGTTCTGAATCACCCGTCTCTGACGACCTGAACGGCTCCCTCCTGTGGTCTCGCACCCCGGGAGGGAGCCATTTTTTCAGAGGCTTGAAAGAAAATTGATCGGGGTTGCCGGAGAGGCTAGAGGGCCGCCTGCCCCGGACGAGCGTTGGGGCGTTGTCTCACGCGAAACGATTGCGTATTCCTGTCCCTCGGGGTCGACGGCAGGTGTGCGCCGCACGTGGGCCAGACGGGCGGACAACCCGCAGGACTATCAGGGGAAAGACCATGAAGCTTGAGATCAACGGCGAGATGCGCGAGCTCGACGCCGAGCCTGAAATGCCGCTGCTGTGGGCACTTCGCGACGTGCTGGGTATGACCGGCACCAAGTACGGCTGCGGCATTGCGCAGTGCGGCGCTTGTTCGGTGCTGGTCGATGGGGTGGTCACCCGTTCGTGCGTGACGCCGGTCGGCAGCCTCGAAGGCAGCAAAGTCTCCACCATCGAGGCGATGGAACAGGACGCGGTGGGCCAGAAGGTCGTCGCGGCCTGGGTCAAGCACCAGGTCCCCCAGTGCGGCTACTGCCAGTCGGGCCAGGTCATGGCGGCGGTCTCGCTGCTCAAGGAAAACGCAGCGCCCAGCGAAGAGGACGTGCGCGCCTCGATGCAGAACCTGTGCCGCTGTGGCACCTACAACGCCATTCACGCCGCGCTGAGCGACCTTGCCGGACAGGAGAACGCATGATGGCCCGCATCTTTCTCGATGGTCCCGCAAACGGCAGCGGGGATGAGCGTTTTGCCGCGCCCGCGCAGCCTGTAAACCTTTCACGCCGCCGCTTCCTTCTGGGTAGCGCGGGCGTCGCCACGGGTGCGCTGGTCCTGGGCTTCGGTATTCCGGTCGGACCGGCCCGTGCGCAGGGCCCGGCCGCGCCCGCGCCCAAGGCGCTCGACGTGCCCGCGTTCCTGGAAATCCGCCCGGACAACACCGTGCGCTTCCTCAGCCCCTTCATGGAAGGCGGGCAAGGGGCCTTCACCGCGATGGCGCAGATCGTGGGCGAGGAACTCGACATGGACCCGGCCGTCTTCGAGGTGGAAGCTGCCCCCGCGGGCAAGGTCTTCCAGGTCATGTTCGGCGGCACGATGCGCATCACCGGCGGCTCGATGTCGGTGCGCACCAGTTATGACACGATGCGGCGCCTGGGCGCCTCGGCCCGCGCGATGTTGATCAGCGCGGCGGCAAAGCGCCTGGGCGTCGGCGCCGACACGCTCACGACCGAGCCGGGCAAGGTAATCCACACCGCCTCGGGCCGCTCGCTCAGCTATGGCGAACTGGCCGAGGGCGCTCTCGACATGGGTGTGCCCGAAGCGGGCCGGATATCGCTGAAGGATCCCAAGAACTTCCGTTGGATCGGCAAGCCTGTCGCGCGCATCGACATGCACGCCAAGTCGACCGGCCAGGCAATGTACGCCATCGACAGCCAGGTCGAGAACATGCTCCAAGCCGCTGTGCAGCACGCGCCGCGCCTGGGCCTCCAGCCCGGAGCCATCCGCAACGAAGCGGCGGTGAAGGCGATGCCGGGCGTTCACTCGGTGCACACGCTCGATGGCGCGGTGGCCGTGGTCGCCCCGTACTGGTGGCACGCACGTCAGGCGGCCGACGCGCTCGATGTCGACTGGCAGGATCCGGGCGAGAGCGCGGACGTGCGCTACATGCCCGCTGACTTCGCGACCGATGCTTTCACACAGCACCTCTCCAGCCAGACCGGGCGCGGCGAGGAAGCCGAGAGCGCTGGCGACAGCGCAGCCGCCTTCGCCTCGGCGGCCAAGGTCGTCGAAGGCGAGTTTACCAGCCAGTACCTCCACCACGCCCAGCTGGAGCCGCCCTCGACGCTGGCGCGCTTCAACGCGGATGGCAGCCTGGACCTGTGGATGCCCAACCAGGGGCCCGAGATCTTCCAGGCGGCGATTGCGGCCAAGACGGGCCTCGCGCCCGAGAAGATCAACATTCACAGCCCCTTGCTGGGCGGTTTCTTCGGCCGCCACTTCCAGTACACCTGGGGCAACCCCTATCCGCACGCCATCGCGCTCGCCAAGGCGACGGGGCGTCCGGTCAAGGTAATCTGGAGCCGCGAGGAGGAATTCCTGCGCGATCCGATGCGCCCGATGGCCGTCGTCAAGTTCAAGGGCGCGCTCGATGCCGATGGCTGGCCGGTCGGTCTGGACGTTGTCAGCGTGTGCGAGGGACCGGGTGAGGGCATCGCCAACAAGCGCGGTGAAAAGCTCGACGAATCCGCGCTGGAGGGCATCACCGCCAAGTCCTACGCGATCCCCAACCGGCGCATCGCGCAGCTTTTCGTCAAGAACCCGACTACGCTTGCCTACTGGCGCTCGGTCGGCAACTCGATGAACGACTTCTTCTACGAGAGCTTCCTCGACGAGATGGCCGATGCAGGCGGCAAGGACCCCTATGCGCTTCGCCTGAAACTGCTGGAAGGCAACAAGCGCCTGACCACGCTTCTCAAGGCGGCGGTCGAGCTTTCGGGCGGCTGGAAGCGCGGGCCCTTCACAGCAGCCGATGGCACGCGCCGTGCACGCGGCATCGCGATGGCCTCGCCCTTCGGATCGGAAGCGGCGGCGGTTGCCGAAGTTTCGATCCAGGACGGGCAGGTCGTGGTCCATGACGTGTGGGAAGCCATCGATCCGGGCAGCATCGTCAACCCGGCCATCGTCGAGGCGCAGGTCAATTCGGCCGTGGCGCTGGGTCTGTCGCAGGTTCTTGTCGAAGGGGCCGAGTACGAGGCCGGGATGCCGGTTGCGCGCAACTTCGATGCCTACCAGATCCTGCGCCCTGAACAGATGGCTAGGGTCCACGTCAAGATCGTGGAAAGTGGCGCGGAGATGGGCGGTATCGGTGAGCCGCCGCTGCCCGCGATCCCGCCCGCCGTCGCCAATGCGGTTTCGGTGCTGACTGGCAAGCGCGTGCGCGTGATGCCGCTCTCGAAGGAAAGCTTCGAAGCCTGAGGCAGGAAGACAGGAAGGCAGGAATGGGTCCGAGGGCCATCGCCCTCGGGCTCCCCATACCGTCTGCCTCACTTCGTGCCAGCGGCATCGGCTGAGCGGGGTGAGGTCGCCAGTTCCAGGCTCTCCCAACTTTTTGAACATCGCGCGACAAGTCTTGTCCTGACTGCACGGCTAGTCTGCCCGAAACACAGACCGCATTTTCAAGGAGCAAGGATCAGCGCATGGCCACCAATCCGTCCGCGTCGATGGAGGCAATTCCTCCGGTTACCACCGCGGCTGCCTGGCGCGGCGATGAACTGGTGAAGTCGGGGGAGTGGATCTACCTTCTCTCCGACGCGCAGGTCCTCGAGCTGGAGCAGCTGGGCAAGCGTTTCCTGGATGAGAACCCGGACCTGCGGACCGTGCAGGCCTCGGACTACCCGCTCGTCGCCTGTGCGCAGGCGGTGAAGGAATGGGGCGCGGACGTCGATTATGGGCGCGGCTTCGTGCTCGTGCGCGGACTTCGCACCTACCTCTATTCGGACGCGTTTTCCGCGGCGATCTATTACATCCTCGGCCTGCACATGGGCGATCCGATCCGCCAGAACGAGATGGGCGATCTCATCGACCATGTCTACGCGACCTCGGACAAGACCATGGACGATCCGACCGCCTTGTCGGCCAAGGTGCGCGACAAGCTGGTCTACCACTCGGACAGCTCCGACATCGTTTCGCTGATGTGCCTGCGCCCGGCCAAGGAAGGGGGCGCTTCGTGCCTCGTCTCGGGCGCGCAGATCTACAACGAGATCCTGAAGCGCCGTCCCGATCTGGCCCCGCTGCTGCTCGAGCCTTTCCACTGGGACTGGCGCAAGCAGGACCACAGCGCACCGGCCGATACCTACACCTCGCCCATCGTCAGCCTGGTTGACGGCGTGTTCTCGATGTACGCAGGCTCGCTCTACATCCTGACCGCGCAGGAGTACGAGGGCGTGCCCAAGCTGACGCCCGAGCAGATCGAGGTGCTCGAACTCTTCGACACGATCACCTACGAAGAGGGCATGGCGATCGAGATGGATTTCCGTCCCGGCGACATCCAGTGGCTCTCGAACTACGCCGCACTTCACGCGCGCACGACCTTCTGGGACTATCCCGAACCCCAGCGCCGCCGCCACCTGCTGCGCCTGTGGCTGAGCCGCGATGCCGGGCGTCCGGTCGTCGATGGGTTCGGCAAGAACGGCGTTGTCCAGGTCCGCTCGGCCCCGCGCGATGGCGCGCCCGAGCATCCCGAAGCCCACTTCGACATCTACGGCATGTCCGTTCCGCGCGTCATCGAATAAGCGCCGGATAGAGAGGTCCCAACCGGAAGGGCGCCGTTCCTCATGAAGCGGCGCCCTTCGTCATTTCCAGGACCTGTGCGCAGCTCTTCACGTCGGCGAAGTTGAGCCGCAGGTTGAGGAGCGCGGCGTCCTGCTCGGCATCGGTGACGGCCGAGCAGGCATCGGCTGCAATCAGTACCTTGTAGCCGCGCATGTTGGCTTCGCGCGCGGTCGAATCCACGCAGACATTGGTGAGCGTGCCGACCAGCACCACCATCTCGATCCCGCGCCGCGCCAGCGCCCGGGCAAGCGCGCCATCGGGGCATGAGAAGGCCCCGTAGCGATACTTGTCGAGAAGGACGTCACCCTCGTGAAAGTTCATCGCGGGATGCAGCGCGTGGGACGCGCAGCCGGGCCGCAATGCCTCGACCGCACGGGCGACCTCGGGATCGGTGAGGTCGTATTGCCAGCTGGGCATGGCGAGCGGTGCGCGGTCGCTGACGGTCTGGCGCGTCCAGATCACCGGCGCGCCGAAGGTTCGCAAGGCGGAGCACAGCGCGTTGATCGCAGGGATCGTGGCACGCGAACTCGCCTTCCCGAAAACCTCGCCTTCGCCCACGAACGCGCTCTGCATGTCGATCACGACAAGCGCGGTCGCGCCCGGTTCCAGTGCATCGAAGCGGTTGAGGCCCTGTCCGCGCGCAACGGCCCAGTCGGGCAGGTGGAACGGGTGCATCAGACCTCGGCGAAGGCGATGGAGCGCGCGAGCGTTTCCCAGGTCTGCATGTCCTGCGCAACGCGCGCGTGCTGGTCGCTGGCGTAATGGAGTGCATCCTCGCCCAGCAGGAGGTGCAGCGGCGGCTCGGGCGCGTCGAGCGCTGCGAGGATGGCCTGCGCGGCGCGTGCGGGATCGCCAGCCTCCGCGCCCGCGTTTTCGGTCAGCGAGCGGCGGGCGAAGTGGGCGACCTCGTCGTACTCGGCAATGTCGCGCGCGGCGATGGTTAGGCTGCCGCCTGCAAACTCGGTGCGCATGCCGCCCGGTGCGACGTTGGTGACGCCGATGTTCATGGGCGCGACTTCCTGGGCAAGCGTCTGCCCGATGCATTCCAGAGCGTACTTGCTGGCCCCGTAGAGGCCGGTTCCGGCCCAGGGCGCATGGCCGCTGACCGAGGTCACGTTGACGATGTGGCCGCGCTTTTGCGCGCGCATCGCGGGCAGCACGGCGCGGATCATGCGCAGGGCGCCGAAGACGTTGATTTCGAAGAGCGCGCGGGCCTCTTCGATGGAGACTTCCTCGATCGCTCCGACAAGGCCGTAGCCTGCGTTGTTGACCAGCCGGTCGATGCCGCCAGTGAGGATCTGCGCGCGCGCGACGGCCGCTTCGACCGAGGCTTCGTCGGCAAGATTGACCTGGACGATGTGCATGCGCCCGGGCGCGAGGGCGGTCAGCTCTGCATCCTCCCGCTTGCGGGTAAGGCCTACGACCGTGTCCCCGCGCGCGAGGGCGGCTTTTGCAAGTTCGCGGCCAAGTCCGCCGCCGGTGCCCGTGATAAGCCAGTTCGTCATGTCTGAGGTCTCCTTCATGGCGCCGAGACTAGGTAGTGGCCCTGTGCATCCTCTTTGCGCTGGCGCCCGCAAATCTTGTGCGAGGGCGCACCGCCCGTGCCCGCGCTTGACCCGCGCGCGCAACCCATGCTGCACCACTGGGGCTGCAATGCCATTCGAGGCATTTTCGGCAAGGTTTTTTGGGTAACGGGACGGGGCGCGCACTTGGCTGTTCACATCGTCGGTTCGATTAACATTGATATCATCACCTCGCTCCAGCGCCTGCCGCTGCCGGGCGAGACGGTTCTGGCCGAAGCTACCGCCCGCCTGCCGGGCGGCAAGGGTGCCAACCAGGGCGTGGCCGCGGCCCGCATGGGGGCGCAGGTCCACTTCGTGGGCGCGGTCGGCGAGGACGACTCGGGCAAATGGATGGTCCAGCGTCTCGCCATGGAAGGCATCGACGTGGACGGCATTCGCATGCTTGCGGGCGAAGCGACCGGGACCGCATACATCGCGGTTGATGCCCTGGGCGAAAACCAGATCATCGTCGTTTCGGGCGCCAATGCGCGGCTGGGAGGTTGTGTGCCGGTGGACGGCGGGGTGCTGCTTTCGCAGCTCGAGGTGCCGATCCCGGCGCTTGCCTCGCTTCTGGCCGAGAGCGGGGCGCTGCGGATCCTCAACACCGCGCCTGCCCTGGTTGAGGCCAAGGCACTGTTCCCGCATGTTGATATCCTTGTCCTCAACCGTCCCGAACTCGACGTCTACGCGCCCGCCGCGCAGGTCCGCGCGCCGTTGCCGGGCGAGGACGCCGAGATGGCGGCGCTGGCGGCTCGCACGCGCACCCTGTTCTGCCGCGAGGATCAGGCCGCGATCGTGACGCTGGGCGCGGGTGGCGCACTGATCGTGCGCCAGGGGAGCCTTGTCCACGTGCCCTCGATCCCGGTCCAGCCGGTCGACACGGTGGGCGCGGGTGACTGTTTCTGTGGGGCGCTGGCGGCGCTTCTTGACGAGGGACGCACGCTCGAACAGGCGGTTCCCTTCGCCTGCGCGGCGGCGGCGCTCTCCACGCTTTCGCATGGGGCCGCGCCCTCGATGCCCTCGCGCGCGGTGGTTTCCGACCTGCTTTCCGAACCGGCAACAGAACATGCGCTGCCAATCAAGAACCGGTCGGCCGCCATCCTACCTTGATGGGGCGAGACACGAGAGAGACGATGGGACAAAGTGATGGCTGAACTGCAACCGACCCAATTCGGCGTGCCTTCCGATACAGGTGGCAAGGATCTCGGGATTTTCCTGCCGATCGCCAACGGCGGCTGGATCATCTCGAAGAACAAGCCCGAGATCGACGGCTCCTACGATTACTGCCGCCAATGCGGCGTGCTGGCCGAGGAGGCCGGGTTCGACTTCATCATGGCGATGGCCAAGTACCGCGGCTACGGCGGGGAGACGCACCACTGGGACAGTTCGCTCGATTCGGTGATGGCTATCGCCGGTCTTGCCGAGGCGACCAGCCGGGTGAAGACCTGGGGCACGGTCCATACGCTTCTCCAGAACCCGGGCGTCGTTGCCAAGATGATCGCGACGCTCGACCAGATTTCGGGCGGACGCGCGGGGCTCAACGTCGTTACCGGCTCCTACAAGGGCGAGTTCTCGCAGATGGGTGCCTGGCCCGAGGGCGTGGACCACGACGCACGGTATGACCTCGCCAAGGAATGGGTCACCGCGATCAAGCGCCTGTGGGCCGAGGATTCGGTCACGATGGACGGCATCTACGTTCAGCTTGAGGACTGCCAGTCCTGGCCCAAGCCCCGGAAGCGCCCTTTCCTCGTGTGCGCGGGTTCGTCCAGGAAGGGCATGCGCTTCACGTCCGAAGAGATGGACGCGATCTTCCTCTCGGGCGGCGAAGCCGAGCAATTGGCTGAGGCCAGCAAGGAGGCCAAGGAGGACGCCGCGAGCATCGGGCGTTTCGTGCGCACGTATTCGATGATGACCATCGTGCTGGGCGAAACCGACGAAGAGGCACAGGCCAAGGCAAAGCACTACGCCGACGGGTTCGACGAAGGCGCGCTGGAAGGCATGATGCGCGCCTACGGGTTCCTCGATAACGAAATCGGCAAGGAAAACGACTTCACCCGCAAGGCCCGCTCCAGCTTCATGTCGGCGCACATCGCCGGTTCTTCCGAGACGGTGGCGGCCGAGTTGACCCAGCTCTTCGAGGTGGCCGGGACCGATGGTCTCATGCTGATCTTCGACGATTACGTCACCGGCATTCCCAAGTTCGGCAAGGAAGTCCTGCCTCTCCTGCGTGCGCGGTTCCCCGGCAAGATCACGGTCGGACAGAATGCCTGACACGGCCGATCTGCCCCACGTTGCAGGTCCTGATCTTGCAGGCATGATCGACCCGGTCAGGACGGCGCTTGTCGTCGTTGACATCCAGGTCGACTTCGCTTCGCCCGAAGGCGTTGCAGGCACGTTCTGCAGCGACTTCGCGCCGATCGAGACGGCCATCGAGAGGATCGAGGAGCTGATCGCGGACATGCGCCGTGCAGGTGGCACCATTGCCTTCATGCGCGTGGTCACGCGCCCGGAAACCGACAGCGATGCGCTCAAGACCCTGATGGTCCGGCGCGGGATGCCGGGCGGTGAGGCGATCTGCCGGGCCGAGGGCGGCGGGGCGGACTATTACCGCGTGGCCCCGCAAGAAGGCGACATCGAAATCGAGAAGCTGCTCTTCGACAGCTTCCACGCAACCGATCTCGATGCGCAGCTGCGCGCCCGCGGCATCGACACGCTGCTGATGAGCGGCATGACCACCGAGTGCTGCGTTGACAGCACCGCGCGCACGGCCTTTCACAAGGGCTACAACGTGTTCCTCGTGAGCGATGCCTGCGTGGCGTACGAGGAGCATCTGCACGCCAGTACGCTCGACGTCTTGGCGCAGAACATCGGTCTTCTGACCACGAGCGCGGCCGTGCACGAGGCGCTGGCCTGATGCGCGGTGGGCCGGGCCTTGCACAGCGGCACGCCCGGCCAGCCTCCCGAGACATTTACAGGAAAGGTGCTTGCCGATGACCCCGCGAGATCCCTCCGCCGTAGCGGGACGCACACCTGTCCTGTTCGCCTGCACGCTGGGCAATGCGGTCAGCGTGACGCCTGCGGTTCACGCCGTCTTCGGCCTGTTCCTGGTGCCCTTGTCCGAGACCTTCGGATGGTCGCGCGCGAGCATATCGGGGGTGCTCGGCATTCTCGCGGTTGTGGGCGCGGTCAGTTACCCGATCATCGGGCGCCATGTCGACGCGCACGGCGCGCGCCGCACCTTGCTGACGGGCGTGGTCGGACTGGCTCTGTCGATTGCCGCGCTGGCGCTGACGAGCGGGAGCCTGATCCAGTTCTACGCGACCTTCGCGGTGCTCTCGATCTTCAGCGCGATGGCGGGAACGCCGATCTACCAGAAGGTCGTGGCCGACTGGTTCGAGAGCAACCGGGGGACTGCGCTTGGCATCAGTGCGGGCGGGGGCTGCGGGATCGGATCGGTCATCATGCCGGTGCTGGCCGCAGTTCTCGTCGGCGCTTGGGGCTGGCGCGCGGGGTATCTGGGGATCGCCGCCTTCGTGCTGCTGCTGGCCTTCCCGATCCTCGTGCTGTTCCTGCGCGACCGGACTGCAAGTGCGAGCGCGGCGCAGGAAGAGGCCCCGCGCGAAGGTCTGACCCTGGCCGAGGCCGCGAGGCTTCCCTCTTTCTGGCTGGTCCTTCTGGCCGTTGCGGCCGGAGCTGGCGGGACCACCGCGATCTTCAGCCACGTCGTGCCGATCCTGGGCGACCGGGGCGTTTCTGTCGCAACGGGTACCGCGGTGGTCAGCGTCTTCGCGCTCGCGACCTCGGGCTGGCAGGTTGTGACCGGGCGGATCATGGACAAGATCCAGACGCCGCGTGTCGCGGTGCCGATGTACGGCCTTGCCATCGGTGGCCTCGCGCTCCTGGAATTCGGGGTGGGAACACCGGTGCTGCTCTTCGCCGGATTGCTGCTGGGCGTGGGCATGGGGGCGCAGTATGGCGCGCTTCCCTATTACATCGCGCGCTATTTCGGGGTCCGCCACTTCGGCTCGATCATCGGGGCCATGTATTCGGCGGTGATCGCCGCGCAAGGGATCACCCCGATCCTGCTCGACCTCGTCTTCGACAACGTCCAGTCCTATCGTCCGGCGCTTGTGGGTGTGGGCGCGGCGCTTGCGGGCGGCGCGGTGCTGCTCCTGCTGCTGCCGCGCTATGGCGAAGAAGAGGGCACTTCCCCGGACGCCATGCCCGTGCCATCCCACTGACGCCTTCCCTCCGGCAACACCTGACAAGACAAGGATCTTTCGTGGCCGATATTCCTGCCTCTGCCCCCATCTTCGCTGATCCTGCCGCTGCCCCTTACGCGGTGAGCGAGGAGGAGCGCGAGGCGATTGCCGCCGCGATCGATACCGACGAACTGGTCGCACTGGCGCTGGAGCTGGGCAACATCCCCAGCCGCTCGCGCGAGGAACTGGCCGCGGCCGAGTTTGTCCACGACTGGATGGGCCGCGAAGGCTTCAAGCCGCGCAAGGTCGGCGCCGTGCCCGAGCGCCCCAACGTGATCGGCGAATATGGCGGCACCGCGCCGGGCGCGAACCTGCTCTTCACCGCCCATCTCGATACCGAGAGCCCGAGCGGCATCGCCGAGCAGGACCGCTTCCGCTACCGCGAGAGCACGATGGCCGACCCTGAGTGGACGAAGTGCTGGCTCGACGAGGAGGGACGCCTTCGCGGCTTTCCCATCTCCAATGACCGGGGGCCCATGTCCTGCTTCCTGATCGCGGCGAAGGCACTGAAGAAGGCAGGCATCGGGCTTGCCGGAAAGACCTGGCTGACTGCGTGCCCGGGCGAGATCGGCCCTGAACCGATCGAGGAATTTGCCGGGATCGACTACATGGGCAAGGACATCGGCGCCCATTACCTGTTCCACCACGGCGGCGTCGCGCCCGATTACGCCATCGCGGCGGAAGGCACCGACTTCGGCCTCACCTGGCAGGGCTCGGGCTATGCGGTCTTTCGTGTGCGCATCTACGGGCAGGGCATGTTCACGCCGATCCTGGAAGCGCCGCGCCTGGCGACGGCCCACCCCAACCCGATCTATCGGCTTGGCCCGGTGATCGAGGCGCTCCACGCCTGGGGGCTCACGTGGGAGGCGAATTCGATCTTGCGCACCGCGAGCGGCGAGGTCGCGCCCAAAGTGCAGATTGCTTCGGTGCGCGGCGGAATGCCTACTGACTTTGGCGCCGGCACCGAGATCTGTGCGCTCTACATCGAGGTCGGCCTCAATCCGCGCCAGAAGGCGGCCGAGGCCATGCACGGGATCACTTCGGCCATGCGCAGCGTCGATGTCGAGAGCTTTGATGTCGAGCCGGTTGTCGTACGCCACGGTTTCGAGGCCGCCGAGCGCGAGGTCGCCGCGCTCACTGGCGCCGTCGATGCCGCGACCCGGCTGGCGCGTGGCGCCCCGCTGGAGGTAGCCCATCCGGTCTATTCGAGCATGTGGCGGGACCATAACGTGTTCAACATGCACCGCATTCCTGCCGTAACCACGGGTATGCCGCGCTGGCGCCCGACCCCTGACGACATGGCCTCGAGTGCGCTTGTCTACGCGCTCACCATGCTGGCTGTCTGCGGACGCGGCGAAGCGCCGGGCGATGATGGTCCGACCAGCGTCTATGGCAGCGCCGAGACCCCGTTCGAGAGCTGATCCCAACGCTTTTGTCTGGGTACTTGCCGTAATGGGAAGGGCGCGCTAGCCATGCGGCCGCGGTGGCGGATGAGGGCGGAGCGAAGGCTCCGGCTGTCCCCGTGCAGATAGCAGGAAAACGGGTGGAAATTCCTTGCGCATAACGACAAATGTCTATCCCAAGGAACAGCGCCGCGATGCCTGGCGCTTTGCCTTGAAACGCCTTTCGCTGACGCTGGACGAGGCCGATGAGGCGACGCTCTATGGGGAGCTGATCCAGTTCAAGTCGAGCACGGGCATCAGCTTCATTCGTGTGACCGGGACCCAGCAGACCTGGACCATCGATTTTCGCGATCAACCCCAGACCTACTGGGTGGCGCTGCTGCTCGATGGCAGCGCGACGATGCGCGATGCCAAGCAGGAACTGCGCCTCTCCGATGGTGAACTGATCTGCGGGCAGGGCGATGTGCCGGTGCAGCTCTCCTTTGCGGGCGACAACCGCACCCTCATCGTGCAGGTGCCCCACAGCGAACTGACCGCGCGGCTCAAGACGCCCGTCGGCGCCGCGCCGCGCCAGATCGCGACCGATACCGGCACCGCGCGTGTCTTTGCCGGCATGCTGCGCTCGCTGGCCGACACCATCAACGAGATCACCACCGACCAGGCGCGGCCGGTGGAACTTGCGTTCCCTGAGTTCCTCGTCACCAGCCTGCTCGACAACGCGCCGCCCAAGGCGCTGGGCGGCGCGGCGGGCATGCGCGCGGCGCTGCTGGAGCGGATCTTCCAGACCATCGAGATCCGCCTGTCCGACCCGGACCTCAACTACCAGCAGGTCGCGGCCGAGCATGGCATCTCGCCGCGCTACCTCCAGAAGCTGTTCGAATCGATCAACGACAGCTTCGGGCACTACGTGAAGGTGCGAAGGCTGGAGCGCTGTCGCCTCGACCTGCGCAGCCCGCTGCACGTCCAGAAATCGATCTCGGACATCCTGTTCGAATGGGGCTTCAACGATTCCGCCTCGTTCAGCCGGGCGTTTCGCGAGCAGTACGGCATCTCTCCGCGCGAGTACCGCAAGGGCCAGCCCCAGGAAAACGAGGCGGTCGAGCTCCTGCGCCGCGGCAAACCCGCACGCGGCGAGACGCCTGCCGCCAAGGCCGAGAACGAACCTGCCGAGAGCGACGATGGCACCGATGCGGAAGTACCGGATACGGCGGAGGCAGCGCAAGGCGGCCCCAAGGTCGGGGCACCCTACAGCCCCCATCCCGAAGGCGAGCAGGTGCGCCACCACCATTTGCCCGCTTCGCCCGAAACGGTGCACTGGGGCTTTCTCAGCAAGGACCTGAAGCCGGCACTCTCCATTCGCTCGGGGGACTTCGTGACCATCGAGACTCTGACCCACCACGCCAACGACGATGCCGAGCGCATGGTGGAAGGCGATGGCGGCGCGGAAAGCGTGTTCCACTGGGACGCGCAGGGAAAGTCGGTCAACCGGCGCGGGGCCGGACCGATGGACGCCTCGGCTCTCGGGCGTGGTCCTGGCGAGGGTTTCGGCGTCCATATCTGCACGGGCCCCATCGCCATCGAAGGCGCGATGCCGGGCGATCTCATCGAGGTGCGCATCCTCGATCTGAAGCCCCGGCCCAGTGGAAATCCGCGCTTTGCGGGCAAATCCTTCGGCTCGAACGCGGCGACCTACTGGGGTTTCCACTATCAGGACCTGCTGACCGAGCCCAAGCAGCGCGAGGTCATCACCATCTACGAGGTGGAAGCAGGCGGCATGCGTCCCCCCACGGCCCACGCGGTCTATTCCTACCGCTGGACCGAGCAGACAGACCCCTCGGGCGTGGTCCATCCGCGCTACGATTATCCGGGCGTGCCGGTCGATCCGGCGACGATCGAGAAGAACTTCGACGTGCTGCGCAATGTCGAGATCCCGATCCGGCCGCACTTCGGCGTGATCGCAGTGGCACCCAACCATAACGGGCTTGTCGATTCCGTGCCGCCCTCCAGCTTTGGCGGCAATCTCGACAACTGGCGCACCGGGCCCGGCGCGCGGGTGTTCCTGCCGGTACAGGTCGAGGGCGGGCTTCTTTCACTGGGCGATCCGCACGCCTCGCAAGGCGACAGCGAACTGTGTGGCACGGCCATTGAATGCTCGATGACCGCGCTGATCCAGGTCGTCCATCACAAGGCGCAAGGCGTCATGGAGCAGCTGCGCGATGTCGATTACCCGCTGATCGAGACCGAGACCGAGTGGGTCATCATGGGCTTCTCGCACCCGGATTATCTCAAGGAACTGGGCGCGGACGCACAGAGCGAGGTCTACAAGAAGTCTTCGCTCGATGAGGCGATGCGCGATGCCTTCCGCAAGGCCCGCCGCTTCCTGATGACGGCCAAACAACTGTCCGAGGACGAGGCGATCTCGCTGCTTTCGGTCGGGGTCGATTTCGGGGTGAGCCAGGTCGTGAACGGCAATTATGGCGTTCACGCGGTGATCCGAAAGGCGCTCTTCACGAGCTAAACAGGAAGAGATTATTCAAGGGGTTATTACCCCTTGACCCCAAGAATGGGCGACGTTGCCTTTTGCAGCCAGGGGAGCCCGAGGGCGCTGACCCTCGGACATGTCCTTCCTGCTAGGGGGACAATTCGCCCGCTGGCAGGTCTCACGACCCTGTGCTAGCGGCCGCCCATGCCTTCCAAACTTGCTGCCGGGGCGTTCGTTCTCCTCGCCCTTGTCTTCACGTTCGTCATTCTCTTCGCGATCCTCGTCATCGTGGGCTTCGCCGGGTTCGACGCGCTGTTTCGCCGTCCGCTCGAGTTTCTGATCGTGCTGCTTCTGGCGGGATCGCCGGTGCCGGTGTGGAGCTGGTGCGTGCGGCGCGCGCGCCGTGCCTGGGCCAAGGATTAAGGCAGGCTCAGGCCTGCGACTTGCGACCCACGAAGCTGTCGCCCGCATCGCGCGGAAGGCGCAGGGCTTCGACGAGCGTGGCGAGGCACAGCACGCTGAGTGGCAGGAAGGCAAGGCGGTAGGGCACGTCGGGCGCGCCGGTGCCCAGCGTGTCGCCCAGCTTTACCGCGAGTGCGGAGAGCGCGATGCCGCTGGCCATCATCAGCTGGATCGAGGTGTTGAACAGGCTCGTCGCGTCGCTCATCTGCGGCTTGGGAATGTCCGAGAAGGCCATCGTCCCCAGCGTCGTGAAGTGCATCGAGCGGGTCATCCCTGAGAAGAACAGGAACGCGCAGATCAGCGTGACGGGGGTTCCCGGAGCAAGCAGCGCGCCGCCCGCGATCCCGGCAAAACTGGCGAGCGAGGAACCGATGAGCACGCGGCGGTAGCCGAAGGTGCGCAGGACCGGCGTCGTCACCGACTTCATGGCCAGATTGCCCGCAAACAGCGCGATCAGGATCAGGCCGGCTTCGGATGGGCTGTAACCAAGGCCAACCTGCAGCAGCAGCGGCACGAGGAAAGGCGATGCCGCGACGCCGGCCCGCGCAAGCGAACCGCCCCGGATGGTAGCGCGGAAGGTCGGGATCGCGAGATTGTCGAGCCCCACCATCGGGTTGGGCGCGCGGGCCATGTGCCGTAGCGCAAGGACCAGCAAGGCGAGGCCCAGTGCGACGAGGGCGAGTGCGGCGAGGTTGCCCGTCGCGCCCAAGAGTTCCAGCCCGGCAAGCAGCCCGAAGGTGCCGAGCGCGGTGATCGCAAATCCCGGCCAGTCGAAGCGACGTGGCTCATCCGGGCGGGCGGTCCTGGGCACGAGTATCCAGGCACCCACGAGGCCAATGAGGCCGAGCGGCACATTGAGGTAGAAGATCCAGTTCCAGCCCAGATGCTCGGTGATGAAGCCGCCGAGCGGTGGTCCGACCACCGGCGCGATGAGCGCAGGCCAGATGAGGTTCGACATCGCCACCATCAGCTTGTCGCGCGGGGTGCAGGTGAGGACGATGACTTGGCCAACCGGCACCATCATCGCGCCCGCAGCCCCCTGAAAGACGCGCAGGGCGACGAACTCGGTCAGGCTGGACGCCTGTCCGCACAGCGCCGAGGCGAGGGTGAAGAGACCTATGGCGATGGCGAAGATACGCCGCGCGCCGAAACGTTCGGCCACCCAGCCGCTGGCGGGGATGAGGATGCCGAGAGTCAGGATGTAGGCGGTGACGCCGATGTTGAGCCCCACCGCACTCGTCCCGAAATCGCGCGCCATGCGCGGCAGTGCGGTGATGATGATGGAGGCATCGAGGATCTCCATGAACAGGGCGCCGGTGACCAGCGCCATGATGAGACGCAGGCGCAGCGGCGAGAGTGCCTCGGGCTCGGGGGCAGGGCTCGTCGTGTCGCGGCTCATCGTGGGGCTTGCCTCGTTGCTGGCGATGGTTGGGACCACCTGTCTAACGCATTGGGTGGCCTAGGACCTTGCGCCAGCGCAAATGCCTTCGCTTTGCAGTTGCTGCTCAGAAGGGGCGGTCGCCGGCAATCGTCACGCGGTAGCCCGAGCGCGTTTCGGGGAAGTAGTCCCACACCGCGAAGTGCTGGGTACAGCGGTTGTCCCAGAAGGCGATGGAGTGCGGGCGCCAGCGGAAGCGGACCTGGAAATTGGGGTCCTTCACGTGCTCGTAGAGGCACTTGAGGACCGCATCGCTTTCGGTCCTGGACAACTCGTTGATCTTCGTGGTGTAGGAGGAGTTCACGAAGAGCAGCTTGCGGCCCGTTTCCGGGTGGGTGCGGATGACCGGGTGGGTGTTGCACTCGTACTGCTTGTCGATGTCCGGGAAGATCGCCTTGTAGACAGGGTTCGCATCGTGAACTGCAGTCAGCGGCTCGAGGAAGCGCTTCATCGGCTCGGACAGCGCCTCGTAGGCCGCGGTCATGCTGGAAAACAGCGTATCGCCGCCGTCCTCGGGCATGGTGTGCATGTAGAGGATCGAGCCCATCGGCGGCTCGGGATCGCACGAGAGGTCGGAATGCCAGTTGTCGCCCGCGATGTACTTGCTGTTGGCGTCGGCGTGGATCTGCACAATGTGCGGGTGCTCGGGCAGGCCCTTGACCGCCGAGTGCGTGTGGAACTTGCCAAAGGCCTGGCCGAAGGCGAGGTGCGCTTCGTGGTCGATCTCCTGCTCGCGGAAGAACACGACCTGGTGCTTGAGCAGGGCTTCGCGGATCTCGGCATAAGTCTGGTTGCCGAGCGGCTTCGTCAGGTCGACCCCGAAGATCTCCGCACCGATCCGCTTGGTCACCGGCCGCACGTCGATCGTTTCATAGCTCATGGTCATTCTCCCTCGGGCCTTGCCCGTATCTCTAGCGCGGTCGGTGGACAGGCGCGAGGCCGGACGGGAAAGAGGAGGTTTTCCGGTCCGGCCTCGCCTTGCGGTTGCCCGCAAGTGGTGTGTCATTCCGGATCGGTGAAGGTGCCCTTTTCGGGGAAGATCCGCCGTTCGATGCGGCAGTGGATGCCCTGCGTGCCGTCCACGACCTGCGTCACGCCGAAGTCCGAGGCGACGCTCATCAGCGAGTAGCTGTCGTGGCGCGAGAGGCCCTGATGCTCGGTCAGGAGGTGCATCATGTCGAGCGAGGCGCCCTTCATGGCCGCGTCGAGATCCTCGCCGAAGCCGTGGACGATCCAGTAGTCGGGCGTTTCCAGAAGCGGCGAGGGGAACGAGAAGTCCTTGCGCAGGATGATCTGGAACAGGACGTCGAGCGAACTTTCGATCGCCGTGCCGCTGATCTCGCCGTCGCCCTGGCTGACATGGGGATCGCCGATCGAGAAGAGCCCGCCCTTGACCTGCACGGGGTAGTACATCTTGGCGCCTGCGCCGATGCGCCAGTTGTCGATGTTGCCGCCGTGAAGGCCGGGCGGGATCGTGCTGACCGGCTCGTTGACGGCGGGCGCGACGCCTGCGGTGCCCAGGTGCGGACGGGCCGGGATGGTGATGCCGGGCAGCGCCTCGGAGCGGTCGCAGGTCGGGCAATGCGTGATGCGCCCGGGCGTCGTGTAGACGCCTTCGACATCGTAGGCGTAGAGCGCAGAGGCCGTCATCGCGTTGGGATCGAGCTTGTAGATCGTCACGCGCTCGGTCTCGTCGAACTCCTTGTAGAGGTGGCCCCAGTTGGCCTGGAGGTTCGAACCATAGTTGTGGCGCGGCTTCATCTCGAAGTAGCGCACTTCCAGCATGTCGCCCGGTTCCGCGTCCTCGATGTAGATCGGGCCGGTCATGATGTGGCAGCCGGGCGCGCGGCTGGTGGGATCGATCTCGGTGAAGATACGCTTGATGTTCTCGTCGAACATCAGGTCGGGATCATCGCCAGCGTGGTGGGTGATGGCCTCGCCGTGGATGAGGTCGCCGCTCTTGACGCGCAGCACCGGCTTGATCTCGGGCGAGAAATAGCCCCAGTGCACGGTCTCGGGCGTGGCCTTGAGATGGTGCAGGGCGCCGGGCATCGCGGTTGCGCGCGCGGCTTGGGACTTGGGGTTGATGAGGGCCATCGAAACTCCTGTGGGCGTAGAAAGGGGAATGCGCGAGGTGCAGGATGCGGCGGACGGTCAGTCCGCTCCGATCAGCACGCTCGTCATGGAAAGCGACTTGTGCTGGATGAAGTGGGGCGCGAAGGTGGCGTCTTCCCCTTCATGCCGGGCACCCAGGAAATAGAGCAGCGGCAGGAAGTGGTCCGAGGAGGGCACCGAATAGCGCGCCGCATCGCCCAGCTGCTGGTAATCGATCACGACCTGCGGATCGTCGTTCTCGACCGCCTGGCACATCGTGTCGTTGAAGAGGGTGGCCCAGGGGTAGGGCTCGGCCAGCGGATTGGCCCAGTCCATCGCGGGCAGGTTGTGGACGATGTTGCCCGTCGCCATGATGAGCACGCCCTCGTCGCGCAACGGACGCAGCGCGCGGCCGATCTCCCAGTGCTCCTGCGGGGTCTTGGCCAGGTCCATCGAGAGCTGGATCACCGGCACGTCGGCTTCGGGATAGGCATGGACGAGGACCGTCCAGGTGCCGTGGTCGAGGCCCCAGTTGGCGTCCATCTTCACGTCCATGGGCGCGAGCAGTTCGCGCACGCGCTGGGCAAGTTCGGGATCGCCGGGCGCGGGGTACTGCACGTCGAAGAGCGCCTGCGGAAAGGCGCCGAAGTCATGGATGGTGCGCGGCTGGGCCATGGCGGTGACGGCGGTGCCGCGCGTCTGCCAGTGGGCCGAGATGCACAGGATTGCGCGGGGCTTGCCGATGCGCTCGCCCATGGCCTTCCACTGGCGGGTCACGTCGCTCTTTTCCAGCGCGACCATCGGGCTGCCGTGCCCGAAGAAGACGATGGGAAGTCGGCT
This sequence comes from Novosphingobium decolorationis, assembly GCF_018417475.1. Taxonomy (NCBI): domain Bacteria; kingdom Pseudomonadati; phylum Pseudomonadota; class Alphaproteobacteria; order Sphingomonadales; family Sphingomonadaceae; genus Novosphingobium; species Novosphingobium decolorationis. The sequence continues at coordinate 1,019,973 of NZ_CP054856.1, read as the reverse complement.
CATTGCTCTTGGCTCTCCTTGGACCTGTCGGCCCCCCTTGTCGTGTTGTCGTGTCGTCGTGGCTCTGGGGGCGTGCTTGGACGCTATGGCGCAGGCTGCCTCCCGGTCTTGGATCGCGGCGCACAAGAACTTGTCGCGCAGCTTTCGGGCCGGAAGGCAGGTCCTCCTGCGTCCCGCTTATTCGCGGGTATAGTCCTCGGGTACCTTGGGCGGATTGCCGGCCTTGCCCCAGAGCATGATGTGGTTGCCCCAGGGGTCGACGAAGCAGTGGTTGAGGCCGTTGAACTCGGCCCAGTAGTGGTTGCGCCACAGGACCGTGGCGCCCAGCTTCTCGGCGGTGGCGAGGATGCGCTCGGGCGTGTCGTTGTCGTCGATCAGGATCCAGATGCGCGGGCCGCGGCCACCGCTGCTCATCGTGCGCGGCTCGATGCCCTCGGGATCGGGATGGGGGCGCATGTTGGAGACCTTGCCGATGCCCATGTGCAGGTGGCCGATCTCGCTCTCCGAACCGTCCTTGTTGGCGAAGAAGCCGCCCGGAACCATGCGGTGGTACGCGCCGCCCAGGCGCGGATCGTCCTCCCACCCGAAGACCTCGGCGTAGAACTTGCCCGCCGCATCGGGATCGTCGCTGGGAATGTCGAAGAAGATGAGGCTGTTGGTCATGTGCCGGTATGCTCCCCTTGGCTGGCATGTCGTGGCCTCGTGGGTAGCCAGAGGTCACGTATGAAGGCTGGAGCGGGCACGCACGAAAGCTTGATCGGCAGCGACCGGAGCCTGTCTTGGTCCGCAAAGAAAACGGCGCCCGGACAGGCCGGACGCCGCAAAGTTGGGAGGGTATCCAGTGAAGGATCAGGTTCAGCCGGACGATCCGGCACGAAGGCGGGTGACGGGCGCGGAGGGGCCGCGGCGGCGGTCCCATTCGGCCCAGTAGCGATCGACCAGCCAGACGTTGAGGAGGCGTTGGGCGCCCTCCTGCCAGGAATAGCGGCCGCGCGGTGCATGGCGTGAGCGCAGGCCCTGCTGGACGAGCTCGTCGACGTGGAAGTCCTGCGCGACGATGCGCTCCACCGCCTCGTCGGTCATTTTGACCTTGAGGTCGTAGAGCGGGTCCTCCATCGCCTCGGGCGCCATCAGCGTACCGATGGTGAGCGCGTGCGAGTTCGCAGACCTGGGGTCCATGATGAGGTAGATGACGCTGTCGTTCAGCACGACCAGGCTGAGGCTGGGCGGCAGGTTCACGAAGAGCAGGCGGTTCTGCTCCTCCTCGGTCAGCTTGGGGAAAACCGGGAAGATCGACTTCTGCGTTGCGTTGAACCCGGCGTTCTTGTGGAGCGTGCCGTTGAGGCGATAGTAGCCCGCGCTGTCGGCCGGGACTTCGGGGAAGGTGGCAAGGCCGCTCGGGATGAAGTCATGGAGCGGCCCGGCATGAAGACGGCTGGCGTGGTAGCCGTCGTTGTTGTTCTCCAGCATGACCTTCCAGTTCCAGGGGAACACGGTGGGTTCTTCGGGCCGGGGGCCGCGCAGCGAGGCGAAGTCGTAGTTGGCCACGACATCCTCCAGCGCGGCGAGACGCGGGGTGAGGGGCTCGGCTTCGGGATCGAGGTTCACGAAGATGAAGCCGTGCCAGATTTCCATGCGAATCTCGGGCAGCGAGGCGGCCTTCTTGTCGAAATTGCAAGTGCGGCTCATCGCGGGCGCGCCGACCAGCGTGCCGTCGAGGTCGTAGGTCCAGTGGTGGTAGGGGCACACGAAGGCGCGGGTGTTGCCGTGGCCTTCGGCGACCAGCATGGCGCGGTGCTGGCAGACGGAGGAGAGCGCCTTGATCGTGCCGTCACGCGTCTTGCACACGATCATCGGTTCATCGGCGCGGCTGACGGTGAAGAAGTCGCCGGGCTCCTCCAGCCATTCCGCGCGCCCGACGCAGAGCCATTCGTGGGCGAAGACGGCTTCCATCTCGAAGTCGTGGAATTCCTCGCTCGCGTAGCATTCGCGCGGCAGGGTCTCGGCCTCCAGCGTATCCAGCTTCGAGCTGGCGAGGCTGTCGAAGAACTGGTCGGTGAGGAGTGTCATGCGTGCCTGTTCCCGTCGTTGTGGTCTGGTGCGGCCTTCATCTGGCGCACGAGGGCGCCGGGCCGATACGAGGGAGACTAGAAAGGCAAGGGCGCGCAGGCTTTACCCAGCGCGCCCTCATTCTTGGCAAATGTGATCCTGGAGACAGGTCCGCGTCGAGGGGGCGCCTTATTCGGCGGGTTCCAGCTTGAGTGCGGGCGCGTCCTGGGTGTCTTCGCTCTGCGCGGCGCCCAGCGGGCGCGGGGCCTTGAGGAAGAGCAGCGCGATGATCGCGGCGGCGAGGAGGAGCCCGGAAAAGACCACGATGGCAGGCGCATAGGTGCCGGTGACATCGGCGACGCGTCCCGCCCCGATGGGGCCGAAGACGGCGAGTGTGGAGGCGGTCGTCACCATGGCGGTCATCGTGCCCGCGAGCCGTGCGCCGAAGTAGCGCAGCAGCAGGATGTGGCCCGAGAGCCAGGCCATGCCCCAGCCCGCGCCGAACACGATGGCCGCGGCAATGGCGATGGCTACGCCGGGCGCGTAGGAGAGGAGCGCCATGGCAAGCGCCTGGAGGACAAGGCCGCCGATCAGGATCAGGCGCGGCGAGACCCGCTCGCAGATGGCGCCGGTCACGCCCTTGGTGCCGGTTCCGGCAAAGGCCAGGAGGCTCATCGCGATGGCGCCCGGCGCCGCGCCGTGTCCCAGGTTGGCAATGTGCGCGACCAGCAGCGAGTGGGTCGCGGTGACGACCGTCTGCACGACGGTGAGGATCACCGCGAGGATGAGGAAGGTGCGCGTCAGCAGCGCCTGGCGCACGGTGTATCCGCTGTCCGCGATAGTGCCGCTGGCCTCGGTGTCTTCCTGCGTTTGGGCTGTGGTGGCGACGGCCTCGGTGTCGCGGATGCAGACAAAGCAGATGAGGCCAAGGACGGCGGCGGCCACGGCCATGACCATCCAGTGCAAGCGCCAGTCGCCGGTCGCCCCGGCAATGGCGCTGACGATGAGGGGCCCCGCGATGCCGCCCGAGGAGCCGACCATGAAGTAGAACCCGATCATCCGGCTGGAGGTGCGCGGAAACCAGTTGGCGAGGAGATAGACCGCAGGCGAGGGCGCCAGCAGGGTGAAGCCGGCCCCCATCAGCGAGGTCGCGACGAAGAAGAAATTGAGGTCGTTGATGACCGAGGCCATCGCGAAGCCGCCTGCCAGCACGAGCGCGCCCAGGACCATCGTCAGGCGCGTCCCGATGGTCTTCATCAGGTAGGGTGGCAGCGGGCTGGCAAGCCCGCAGGCAAGGCCCAGCAGGGCAAAGCTGAAGCCGGCCGCCGCCGCCGACCAGTCGAGCTGGTCAACCATGATGTAGAGGACATAGCCCAGCGAGGTGAAGGTCGTGGCCGTCACGAAGAAGAACGCCAGCGAGGCGGCAATCATGACCTGTGCGTTGCGGGGCATCGTATCTCCTGCTTACAGCTTCGTCCCGGCTTCGTGGCCGGGATTCGTGTGGCAGCATGTTCCCGAACTGGCGGGGTGCACTCTTGATGGTGTGCGCCTCAACACTTGATCCGGCAGTGGTTTCAGCTCTGGTGTCCTTGCGTGCGACAGGGGCGGGGCGCCTAGGCGTGTTTCCAGCCCCATGACGCGCTGCAGCGTCTTATGCCGCACTTGCGCACAAAAGGGAACGGGCGCGAGGAGTCTTGCTCCCCGCGCCCGCAGACCGGCCATTGCGGACGGTCTGGATCAGAAGGTGTAGCCGAACGAGAGGATGAACTGGCGCGGGGGAATGTAGGTCTCCATCACCTGCGCGCTGCCGTAGGGATCGGAGAAGCGCGAGTTCACGCCGTTCGTGTCGAACAGGTTGATGACGCGGAACATCATCGAGAAGTTCGTGTCCTCGGGCTCGTACTTCACCATGGTGTTGACCTGGGTGTAGGAGGAGGCGAGGTCGGTGCTGGCATCGTTGAAGACGCGGTACTGGTACTTGCCGCGGTAGATCGCCTGGGCGCGGGCGGTCAGGTTACCCGGGCCGACCTTGTTGGTGTAGGTCGCGGCCAGCGTGCCCTGCCAGCGCGGCAGCTTGGGAATGCGGTTGCCGTTGATGTTGGCGCGCGCGCCATCGCGCACGACCGAGGCGTCGTAGTAGTTGTTCCAGAACAGCCAGTCGCCGTAGCCCGCTGCGTTCTGCGCCGCCGCCGCCGCCGCCGGATCGAGCGCGTAGTAGTCCTCGGTGAATTCACCCTCCAGCCACGAGCCAGAGGCATCGACGCGGAAGTGTTCGGTCGGCGCCCACTGGGCTTCGAGTTCGATGCCGTAGACGCGCGCCTTGGGCGCGTTGGAGATGCCCTCGCCATAGAGCACGGGGTCTTCCTCGAGGAACTGCATGTCCTTGTAGAGATAGAGGAAACCCGATGCGTTCAGCTGGAGCGTGTCGTTCGCGAAGCGGTTCTTGGTGCCGATCTCAAAGCTGTCGACAGTCTCCTTGGTATAGGTGGGCTGGACCGAGTCCATGAGGCCCAGCGCCAGGCCGCTGCTGCCCGCCGAGGCCGCCGAGTTGATGCCGCCCGGCTTGAAGCCGCGCGTCCAGCTGGCGTAGACCATGTTTTCCGGCGTGATCTGGTAGTCGAGCGCGACCTTGCCGGTCCAGGCCTTGGTCTTGCGGTTGCCGGTGTAGGCGGGCTGGAGATAGGCGCCCGAGGACTGGCTGGCAGAGCCGCCCGACACGCTGTCCGACATGCCCTGTGCCTTGTCGTGGTTGTAGCGCACGCCAGCGGTGAGCGCGAGCTTGTCGGTCAGGTCGTAGGTCGCCTGGGCGTAGACGGCCCAGAGGTCACGCTCGATCGAGGAAAGTTCCGCATAGGCCAGGTTGCCCACCAGCGGGTCGTCCCAGGGCGTGGTCAGGGGCAGGGCGGGCTGGATGATGTTGTCGTCGGCCGCGCGGTACTCGTTGATGTACTGCTCGTTGTCGGAATGCAGGTAGACACCGCCCGCAACCCAGCTCAGCGGACCCGAGCCGTTGGAGGTGATGTTGAATTCCTGGCTCCAGCTTTCCGTGTCCGACTGCCACAGGGGCACGTGGTCGTAGTTGGAGTAGGTCCAGCTGTCCGGGTTGTAGGTGACGGCCGAGAAGGTCGCGGCATCGAGGCCGTCGGCGTCCCAGGCCTGGATCGAGTGCAGCTTCTGGTAGCCGGTGATCGACTTGAACGTGGCGAACGGCGCCTCGTAGCGGATCGTGCCGGTGTAGAGCTCGGTTTCGACCAGCGAGCGGCCCGGGTAGTCCTGGGTCAGGATGCGCGGATCGTCTTCGGGGTCGAGGATGTTCTTCTGCGCCGGGCCGTTGGTGTCGGAGTGGAAGTTGATCGCGTTGAGAGTGATCGAGAAGTTGGCCGTGGGCGCCCACTTTGCGCCGAGGCGCCAGCCGTACTCGTCCTGATCATCGAGATCGTAGCTGTCCGTGCCGGGGACCTTGGTGGCCTTGGCATAGCCATCGTGCTTGGTCATCTGGAAAGCGCCGCGCACGGCCAGCGTGTCGGTGAGCGGCACGTTGAGCGCTGCGCTTGCTTCCTTGTAGGCGTAGTTGCCGAAGCCACCGTTGGCATAGCCGGTGACCGCATCCATCGTCGGGTCGACCGAGACGACGTTGATCGTGCCGCCGGTGGAACCCTGCCCGAACAGCGTGCCCTGGGGCCCGCGCAGGACTTCGACCTGGGCGACGTCGATGAAGGCGGCCGAGGCGGCGATCGAGTTGAAGATGTAGACGCCGTCGATGTGGTAGGAGACGCCGGGCTGGGTGTTGGTGTTCTCGGGTGTTTCCGAGCCGATGCCGCGGATCGAGATGATGCGCTCACCACCGCCCGAACGCGCAACGACAAGGCCCGGGACCGAGCCGTTGAGGCCCGTGATGTCGGTGATATTGGCGGCCTTGAGGTCCTCGGCGCTGATCGCCGAGACCGAGAGCGGTGCGTCCTGGAGGCTGACCTCGCGGCGCTCGGCGGTCACGATAATGTCGTTGAGGCCGGTCGTGGCCGGTGCCGCGGCGGGCGCTGGTGCCGGCGCGGCCTCGTCGGCCTGCGCGGTCCCGGCCGTGAAGGCCATCAGCGAAACACTGCAGGCCAAGGCCCTGGCGAAATGCATCTTCGTCAACATGAAAGCTCCCCAAACCATGAATCTAATGGCAGTCCCGTGGTGGCGGCCGCTGGTTTTGTGGTTTGGCCGCTTACCGGGGAAGCTGGCGAGAATTGGCCCGTGCGGTCTTGTGCGCGTGCGAATAAGTAGTTGACTGTAGACCCTCGTGGAGATGTCGTTTCGGGCATCCCTCGGGTGTCAACGGCGGAGCAAAAGTCGGCCATGGGGCGGCGTAAAACCAGGCCATCGTGTTACACGCCGGGGGGAGTGGCGTGAGGGCGTAGCCCGAGGGCCACTCCCCCCGGCATTGGCTTGCTTTTCAGGGTCTGATTTTGGCCTTGCGGGCCCGGCTGTGAGCGAGGCGATAGCTTTCGCCGTTCATCTCGAGGATGCTGACGTGATGGGTCAGGCGATCGAGGAGCGCGCCTGTGAGACGCTCGGATCCGAAGGTTTCGGTCCATTCGTCGAAGGGCAGGTTGCTGGTGATCAAGGTGGAGCCGCGTTCGTAACGCTGGGAGATCAGCTCGAACAGCAGTTCGGCGCCGGTCTTGGAGAGCGGTACGAAGCCCAGTTCGTCGATGATGAGCAGTTTGTATCCGACCATCTGCTTCTGGAAGCGCAGGAGACGCCGCTCGTCGCGCGCCTCCATCATTTCGCTGACCAGCGCCGCCGCAGTGGTGAAGCCCACCGACAGCCCTTTCTGGCATGCTGCCAGTCCGAGCCCCAACGCTACGTGCGTCTTTCCGGTGCCCGATGGCCCCAGAGCGATGGCGTTCTCACGCCGCTCGATCCACTCGCAGCGCGCCATCTCGAGCACCTGCATCTTGTTGAGCACGGGATGACGGTGAAGTCGAAGCTGTCGAGGCTTTTGACGGCGGGGAAGCGCGCGGCCTTGATGCGCCGCTCGACCATACGACGCTCCCTGTCGATCATCTCCATCTCGACAAGGCGGGCGAGGAAGCGGATATGATCGACGCCTTCAGCGGCACATTGCCGGGCGAGCTTGTGGTGCTCTCGCAGGCACGTAGGCAGCAGGTGCCTTGAGATTGTGAGCGAGAAGAAGCTCCGGGGTCTGATCGCTCATGCGGCCTCCTGCTGGTCGGAGAGCAGGCTCAGATAGGCTCTGGCAAAGGTCTTCTCGACCGTTGTGCGTGGCAGGAAGGGATAGACGTCCGTGTCCAGCCCGGCGGTACGCGTTCGACCCGGCACAGGGCGAGGTGCTTGACGGCATCGAAGCCGATGGCGCCAAGATCAATGGCCTGTTCCACCGCCGCACGGAGATCGGCGAGGGTGAACGTTTCCAACAGGCGCAGCACCTGTACATATTCACGCCTGCCATGCTTGTGCATGCGGCCTTCCATCAACCGCTGCAGTGTCGTGAACGCTTCGGGCAAATCCCAGCCCTGCAAAGGCGCGGCACGGTCGAATGCGTTGATCTTCTGCTCGATCAGCGGGAGATAGTGGAGCGGGTCGAAGATAACCTCCTCGCGGGCATAACAACGAGGATGACGGGCGATGACTTCGCTGCGGCAGCCGACCACCACCTCATCGACATAGGCCCTGATCCAGACCTCCTGATGGCCCAGGCCACCGGAACCGAATAATCGTTGGTCCTGTAGCGCACCGGGATTGCGAGGAGACCCGCCCGCTCGTCTGATCGCAGGCCTCGAAGGGTGTAGCGGGCAGAGGCTGCATGGCTGCCAGATCGCGTTGCAAGCGCTCACCGATCGTCTCGCTCTGTCCGCGCACCTTGTCCTGCTGGCGCTTGCGGCATTGCTCCTCCAGCCATAGGTTGAAGGCCTCCCAGGTCGGGAACTTCGGGATCGGCACCATGAAATTGCGGCGGCAGTAACCAACCAGCCCTTCCACATTGCCTTTCTCGTTCCTTGCCCGGGCGGGCATAGCGGTCGCGGATCACGTAATGCGACAGGAAAGCGCTGAACAGCGTGGCACGCTTACGCGTGCCGTCTGGCAGGATCTTCGCCACAAGGCAGCGATCGTTGTCATAGACGATCGAGCGCGGCACCGCGCCGAAGAACGCGAAGGCATGAACGTGTCCGTCCACGGGCCTCCGCCACCGCCGCCGGATAGGCCCGCACATAGCAGGCATCACTGTGCGGCAGATCGAGTGCGAAGAAGTAGGCCTTCTGCTGCACCCCGCCGATCTCCACCAGCGCTTCCCCGAAATCGGCCTGCGCATCCCCCGCCGGGTGGGCCAGCGGCACGAACATCTCCCGGCTGCGTTGCTCACGCTCGCGGATGTAATCCTTGATGATCGTATAGCCGCCGGTGAAACCATGCTCGGCGCGCAAGCGGTCGAATACCCGCTTCGCCGTATGGCGCTGTTTGCGCGGGACGCAGCGGTCCCCTTCAAGCCATCCATCAATGATCGCCACAAACCCGTCCAGCTTCGGACGCTGCGGGACAGATTGACGCCGGTAACCCGGTGGCGATGAAAACGACAGCATCTTGCGCACCGTGTCGCGCGACACATTGAAACGCTTCGCCGCCGCCCGCTGGCTCATGCCATCCGCGCAAGCCAAACGGACCTGAAGATAAAGTTCCACGCTGTAGATCCCCACACCTCCCTGACTTGGCAGAAAGGCTTCAAGGTGGACGACTTTTACGCCGCCCGCAGCAGGACTATCCCGCCGCTAGCGTGGTCGAATATTGCTCCGCCGTTCTCAGGTCAATGGGGCGGGGAAATGCGCGACAAGACGCGCAGTGTCCCGCCCCCGGACAGGCAGGCCTGCGTCAGTCGGTGTCGCCCGGGACGGGAATTTCCACGCGCGCTTCGAGGCCGCTCGGGGCATCGCTGCGCGGGGAAAGGGCAAGGTCCAGGCCATAGGCCCCGGCGATGTCGCGTGCGATGGCAAGGCCAAGGCCAGAGCCCGCCATGGCCGGATCGAAGCGCGAGCCGATTTCGAAGGCCTGCGCGATCTGTTCGGGCGTGAGGCCCGGGCCATCGTCCAGGATGCGCACCACGAGCAGGCTTCCCGTCGCCGTACCCCGTTGCTCGACGGCGACGAAGACCTTGCGCGCAGCCCACTTGCCCGCGTTGTCGAGCAGGATCGCGAGCAGCTCGGAAAGGTCCACCGGGTCGACCGGGAGGGCAAGGTCGGTCTGCTCGGACATGGCGACGGAGAAGGCCGTGTCGCGGTGCAGCCGCTGCATCGCGCTGACCAGCGGAGGGAGGACCTTGCCGATGCGGCTTACTGTTCCGGGACGCCGTGCGCTGGCCGTCGCGCGGGCGCGGGCGAGCTGATACTCGATCTGCTGGACCATGATCCGGCTCTGCTCCAGCAGCGTTGCGCCTGCCGCCTGCGTCGCCGGATCGTGGCTGAGGCGTTCGGCCTCGTCGGTCATCACCGCAAGCGGGGTACGCAGCGAATGGGCGAGGTTGCCCGCCTCCAGCCGCGCGCGCTCGACCGCGCCCTGGCTGTGCTCGATAAAGACGTTGAGGTCCGAGACAAGCGGGGCGATTTCGGTGGGGTAGGTCCCTTCCAGGCGTGCGGCCGAGCCCTCGCGCAGCCGCGCGCTGGCCGCGCCCAGCCGGTCGAGCGGACGCAGGCCGACGGCGACATACACGACGCCGGTCGTGCCCAGCAGCGCGGCGAGCAGCCCCAGCCACAGCCGCAGCTCGTGGTCGAAACGGGCGATGATGTCGTCAAGGATGCGCTCATCGGTGGCGATCACGTAATGGACATCGCCCACCCCCTTGGCCTTGCGCACGAAGCCGTAAGTGATGGTGGGGCCCGTGGGGCCGCTCTCGACGTGGTGGTGGATCGAACTGTCATGCGCGATGGAGGTGTCGAGCTCGCCGTGGGTGAGCGAGGCCGAGCGCAGCGGCGGATAGCCGTCCAGGCTGACCTGCCAGTAGAAGCCGCCATCGGGCACCGCGAAGCGCGGATCGGACAGCGGACGGTCGAGCCGGATGGTGCCGTCGGGCTCGATCCGCACAAGGCGGCCCAGTTCCCGGACGTGGACCTGGAGTTCATCGTGGTAGTTCTGCTCGACGTGCTTGGCGAAGAGGCGGGTCGCCGAATACCAGATCCCGGCGATGCCAAGCGCGATCCAGGCCAGCGAGGCGAGGAGCAGGCGAACCCGCAGCGAGCGCCAGTTCCAGCGCCCGCGCCTCGGGGTGTGCGCGGTGGTGCAGGCGGGGGAGTGGCTCATGCGCCGAACCTGTAGCCAAGCCCGCGCATGGTGTGAATGCGGCTCTTGCCGATCTTGCCGATCTTGCGGCGCAGGCGCGAGACCAGGACCTCGACCGAGTTGAGATCGTAATGGCTGGACAGATCGTAAAGGTGTTCGCCGATATCGGCCTGCGAGAGGATCTGGCCTGAACGGCGCACGAACAGGCTGAGCAGGCGGAATTCCTGTTTGCTCAGCGCAAGCGGCTCCCCGTCGCATTCCACCACGCGGCCGACCGGATCGATACGGATGCCGCTGTCCTCCAGCCAGGTTTCGCGCGCGCCATTCTCGCGCCGCAGGAGCGCGTGGAGGCGGGCGAGCAGTTCCTCGAAGCGTACCGGCTTGACCACGAAGTCGTCCGCGCCGGCATTGAGGCCGGCGACCTTGTCCTGCCAGCTGCCGCGCGCGGTCAGGATCAGGATCGGGCAGGTCACCTTGCGGCGGCGCCAGTAGTCGAGAAGCTCCATGCCCGAACCGTCGGGAAGGCCCAGGTCGAGGATGATGACCGCAATCTTGTCCATGTCCGGCCAGTCCTCGCCCTCGCTGCGCGAGCGCGCAACATCCACGGCAAAGCCAGCCGAGCGCAACCGTCCGGACAGGCGCTCGCTCAGTTGGTCATCGTCTTCCACCAGAAGTGCGCGCATGGCCGCTGTTCTCCCTTGGCTGGGCTACGGCCTCATCGGCCTGTCCTCGTGAACCTGTCAATACGCCGCGAAACTGACAGGGTCCTGTCAGGTTGGAGGCGCATTTCAGGAGACCATGAACAGGACCACTCTTGCCGGCCTCGCCGCCGCCGCGCTTGCCCTTGCGGGCGGTGTCTATTTCGCCTTGCGCCCGGACTCCCGGGTCGAGGAGCGCTCCGAGGCGGCGCAGGATGGCCCTGCGGGTGCCCTGAGTGCCGCGCAGGTCAAGGCGCTGGGGGTTCGGACCGAGGCGGCCGTGCGCGCCGAGGGGGTGCCGCTGGGGACGGTCCCGGCGCAGGTGACGCTCCCGCCGCAGGCGAAAGTTGCCGTGACGACGCCGTTCACCGGCACGGTCGCGCAGCTCTTCGTGCTCGAAGGCGAGAATGTCGCGCGCGGGGCGCCGCTCGCGGTGGTGCGCGCGGCCGATGCGGTCCAGTTCAGCGCGGCCTTGCAGCGCGCCCGCGCGGATCTCGCGCTTGAACGGGCGCGGGCGCAGCGGCTGGAAACACTCGCCAAGGAAGGCGTCGTGGCCGGAGCCCGCGCGGACGAGGCGCGGGCCAGCCTGCGCCAGTCGCAGGCAACCGTCTCGGAAAACCAGCGTCTCCTCGCGCTCGCCGGGGCTGGGGCGGATGGCACCGTGACCTTGCGCGCGCCGATTGCCGGGCGCGTCGCCCATGTCGGCGTGGAAACCGGCGGCGGTGTCGGCGGCGACGAGGCCCCCTTCGTCATCGAGAATACGGCGGCGTTGACCCTCGATCTCCAGTTGCCCGAGCGGCTGGCGGGCAAGGTGCGTCCCGGAATGGACGTCGAAGTGGCTGTGCGCGGTGGGGAAGGTCTGCCGATTACCGGACGCATCGTGTCGGTTGGCGCCTCGCTCGATCCCCAGACACGCTCGATCCTGGCCAAGGCGCGGCTGGACGATACGACTGGCCTGGTGCCCGGGCGCGGGGTCATGGCGGTTATCCGCGATCCCGGCGGCGCGGGAGAGGGGGTCTCCGTCCCCGTGTCCGCCGTTACCCGGATCGGCGAGGCGGACGTCGTCTTCGTAGCGCAGAAGGGTCGTTTCGTGCGCCGTGATGTGCAACTGGTCGCCGAGGCCGGTGGGCGTGCCCTCGTGGCCGAGGGGCTGAAGGCCGGAGAACAGGTCGCGACGCACGGCGTGGCCGAACTCAAGTCCCTTCTGGCGGAGCAGTAAGGCCATGTTGCGCACCCTCGTCGAACGGGCGCTGGCCTGGCGACTTGCCATGCTCGCGCTTGCAATAGCGCTGGCCGGGCTCGGCACCTGGTCGTTCCTGCGCCTGCCTATCGATGCCTTTCCTGACATCTCCAGCACGCAGGTCAAGATCATCATGAAAGCGCCGGGCATGACGCCCGAGGAGGTCGAAAGCCGGGTCATCACGCCTATCGAGATGGAGATGCTGGGCATTCCGAGCCAGGCCACCCTGCGCTCGGTCGCCAAGTACGCCATCGCCGACATCACCATCGACTTCGACGACAGCGCCGACATCTACTGGGCGCGCACGCAGGTGGCCGAGCGGCTGAACGGCATCATGGGCGACCTGCCCGAGAACGTGTCGGGTGGGATGGCGCCGATCTCCACGCCGCTCTCGGACATGTACATGTTTACGCTGGAGGGGCCGCAGAGCCTCGCCGAGAAGCGCCGCACGCTTGACTGGGTGATCCGCCCGGCATTGCGCACGGTGCCCGGCGTTGCCGACGTCAACGCGCTGGGCGGCCGGGTCGAGACGTTCGAGGTTGCGCCGGACATGAGCGCGCTGGCCGCGGCCGGGCTCACCATTTCGGATCTTGCCGAGGCCGTCGAGGCGTCCAACCGCAACGATGGCGCGGGCCGCCTCGATACGGGCGAGGAGGCGCTGATCGTGCGCTCCACCGCGCGGGTGGAGACGCTGGACGATCTCGCCGCCGTGGTCGTGCGCAGCGACGGGCAGCGCGTGGTGCGCGTGAGCGATGTCGCCGATGTGCGCACCGGCAGCCTGACCCGCTACGGCGCGGTCAGCAAGAACGGCACGGGCGAGGCGGTGGAAGGCCTTGTCATCGGTCTTCGCGGGGCCGACGCGGCGCAGGTTGTCGACGGTGTGAAGGCGCGCTTCGAGGAACTTCAGCCGAGCCTTCCCGAGGGCATGAAGGTGGCGGTCTTCTACGACCGTTCGGACCTCATCGAACGGGCCGTCGGGACGGTCGAAAAGGCGCTGCTGGAGGCAACCATCCTGGTCGTCATTCTCCTCCTCCTGTTCCTGGGCGATGTGCGTGCCTCGCTGATCGTGGCGCTGGCGCTGCCCATGGCGGTGCTCCTCACCTTCATCTTCATGCGCGCGATCGGCCTCACCGCCAACCTCATGAGCCTTGGCGGCATCGCGATCGCGGTGGGCATGCTGGTGGATGGCGCGGTCGTTGTCGTCGAGAACGTGGTGGAGCGGCTTTCCGACCCGAAGCATGCCAAGAACGGCAAGCTTTTCAACGTGCTCGTCGCGTCTGCCGAAGTGGCCAAGCCGGTCGCCTCGGGCATGGCGATCATCGCGCTGGTCTTCCTGCCGCTCCTCACGCTGCAAGGCCTGGAAGGCAAGCTTTTCGCGCCCGTCGCCATGACCATCGTGCTCGCGCTGCTGTCCGCGCTGGTGCTCTCGCTGACGCTGGTGCCGGTGCTTGCCTATTTCGTCCTCAAGGTGAATGCCGAGGGGCATGCGCACGAACCCTGGCTGATGCGCAAGCTCAGCCCGCGCTACCATGGCCTGCTGGCAGGCGCCTTCGCGCGGCGGCGGCTGGTTTACGGGGTGGCGGGGCTCTCGCTCGTGGTCACCGTCTTTGCCTATAGCCTGACCGGCAAGACCTTCCTGCCGACGATGGACGAAGGCTCGGTCATCGTGCAGCTGACCAAGCTGCCCTCGATCTCGCTCGAACACAGCGTCGAGGGCGACATGAAGGCGCAGCGGGTGATCCTCGAAAAGGTGCCCGAAGTGCGCGCGGCGATTGCCCGCGTGGGCTCGGACGAGCTGGGTCTCGACCCGATGAGCCCCAACGAGACCGACACCTTCCTGGAACTTGCCCCGCGCGAGGAATGGCGCGTGGCCGACAAGGAGTGGCTCATCGGCGAGATCCGCACCGCGCTTTCCGCGCTGCCCGGCATCGAGCCCAGCTTCACTCAGCCCATCGACATGCGCATCTCCGAAATGCTCACCGGCTCGCGCGGGGACCTTGCGATCAAGGTCTTCGGGCCGGACCTGGCCGAGCTCTCGCGCATTGCGGGCGCCATCCAGGGGCGCCTCGAAGCCATCCGCGGGACCAGCGAGGCGATGACGGTCGCGAACGACAGCGTCGACTACCTCCAGCTTGCCGTCGACCGCGTCGAGGCGGGGCGCGTCGGCATGCCGGTGAGCGACCTGCAGGACGCCATGCGCGCCCAGATCGAGGGCGTGCACGCGGGCGTGGTCGCGCAAGGCATCCGCCGTGTCCCCATTGTCATTCGCGGCGAAGGCGAGGGGCTGACCGCGCAGACATTTGCCGACACGCTCTACCGCTCCCCCAGCGGCCATCTCGTGCGAGCGAGCGATGTCGCGCACGTCGCCCGTGTCGAGGGGCCGGTGAAGCTGGAGCATGAGAACGGCTCGCGCTTCGCGCTTGTCCAGGCCTTCGTCTCGGGCCGCGACCTTGTCGGCTATGTCGAGGAGGCCAAGGCCGATATCGCGCAGAACGTACCGCTTCCCCAGGGCTACCGCATCGTCTGGGGCGGCCAGTTCGAGAACCAGCAGCGCGCTTCGGCCCGGCTGATGGTGGTGCTGCCGATCTCGCTGGTGATGATCTTCGTGGTTCTCTACGCGACGCTCCATTCGCTGCGCGCTTCGCTGCTGATCCTGGCGATGATCCCCTTCGCGGTGGTGGGCGGCATGGTCTCGCTTGCGCTCTCGGGCGAGTATCTCTCGGTGCCCGCCTCGGTCGGCTTCATCGCCCTGCTCGGTATCGCGGTGCTGAACGGGCTCGTCATGGTCAGCTACTTCCGGCAACTGCGCGAGGAGGGCGTGCCTCTCGCCGAGGCCGTCCGGCGCGGTGCGGAGCGGCGCCTGCGCCCCGTTCTTATGACCGCGACGATTGCGGCTTTCGGTCTTGTTCCGCTGCTCTTTGCCAGTGGTCCGGGTTCGGAGATCCAGAAGCCGCTCGCCATCGTTGTCATCGGCGGGCTCGTCTCCTCCACGCTGCTGACGCTGATTCTCCTGCCCATGCTCTACGAACGCTTCGGGGAGAACCGTGCCGAGAGCCGCGCCGAAGAGGAGGAGAACGCCCATGCGTAAGCGTCTTACCATGACCGCTGCGCTGGTCCTGACCCTGGCTGCACCAGGGGGCCACGCGCAGGAGGCAGGCCTGCCCGACCTCGCCCAGGTCCAGGCCGCGCTCGATGCACACCCCTCGGTCCAGGCCGCGCAGGCCCGCAGCGGAGCCGCGCAGGCCCAGGCCCGCGCGCTTGCGCGCGGCAGCCATGAAGTGACCTTCCAGGGCAGTTACATGAACCGCTCGGTCACACGGGAGGGGACATACGACGAGTTCGACGCACAGCTCATGCGGCCCTTCCGTCTTCCCGGCAAGGCGCGGCTCGACAAGGAGATCGGCAGTTACGGCATTGTCGCGGCCCAGAACCGGGCCGAGGATGCGCGCCATCAGGCCGCAACGCTTCTCAACGACAGCTGGTGGGACTGGCTGGGCGCGGCCGAGGAAGTGCGCATCGACCGGCAGGCCGTGGCGAACTACGAGACGCTGCTGAAAGCCGTGTCCCGGCGCGTGGAACTGCGCGATGCGGCCCAGCTCGAGACCGATCAGGCCGAAGCGAGCCTGGGCGCGGCGCGGCTCGCCCTCCAGCAGTCGGAAGGGCGCGCGGCGCTTGCCCGCACGCGCCTGAGGGCCCAGTTTCCCACGCTTGCTCTGGAGGGCGAGGCGCCTTCGGTTCCCGTGCCGGTGCTGCCCGAAGCGGGCATTGCCGCGCTCGGCCAGAAAGTGATCGAGCACAGCCACGAGATCGCGGCGGCGGACGCGGCGGCGGGCGGCGCGGACGCTTCGGCGGCGCGCGCCCGGGCCGAGCGCACGGCGGATCCGTCGCTGGGCTTTCGCGTCTTTTCCGAGCGCAGCGGCGAGGAGCAGGGCGCCGGTGTCCTCTTTCAGATGCCTCTGGGCGGCGGGCATCGTCGGGCGCTCGCCGATCAGGCGGAGGCTGAGGCCAGCGCCGCGCGCGCCGATGCCATGGCAACCCGCTTTGCCGTCACCGGGATGGCCGAGGCGGACATGTCCGAGGCGCGCTATCGGCACGCGGCCTGGCAACGTGCGCGCGAGGGCTTGAAGGCGCAGATGGCGGCGCTCCTGAAGCTGCGCATCGGCCACAAGGCGGGCGAGATAGACCTCTCGGACGAGCTTCTGGGCGAGCGGCAGGTCCACGACGCCCTGCGCCAGGAAGTCCAGGCACGGGCCGAGGCGATGCGCGCGCTGACCCGGCTGCGGCTCGATGCCCACGCGATCTGGATCGGCGATCCGGCGGAACGCGACTAGAGGCGGGCGCGGCCCGTTCAGCGAAGGAGCGGGATTGCGCCCAAAACCAGCGTGACCAGCAACACGGCCAGGCTAGCGAGGAGCGCCAGCCCGGCGCGGCGCCCGGCGCGAGGACCTGCGTTGACGAAGACGAGGACGGTCTTGAAGGCCATGTTGCTGGCCACGGTCCCGGCAAGTGCGAGAGAGGTAATGGCCGAGGCGACCGCGCCTTGTGGCAGCGTGGAATAGGCCACCATCGCCGCATCGACGTCGAAGCTTCCCGCGAGGAACAGCGAGAGCCCTCCGCCCGCTTCGCCGAACTGGTCCTGCGCCCAGCGCACCAGGAGCGCCGCGCCTGCAACGGCCAGAAGAAAGCCGAAGGCGGGGAGCAGTTCGAAGGGCTTGCCCCCTTGCGCGGGGCTGCTCGCGCCCGAGCTCGTCTCGCGGCGCCAGACAAGACCCGAGACGAGGAAGGCGACCAGGAGAGCAGGCCCGAGCAGCCCGGCAAGGCGCATCAGGATGTCGGGCGCGAGGACAGCGGCGAGGATCAGCACGCGCAGGTACATCACCGCCGAGGCCAGCGCGATGCCGGTTGCGAGCGGGCCCTCGCTCCCCTTGCGCAGCTGGCTGGCGAAGGCGGCGGTGACCGCGGTCGAGGAATAGGCTCCGCCGATGAGCGCCGTCGTCAGCGTCCCGGCCGAGGCGCCGATGGCGCGCCGCGCGATGTAGCCGGCAATCGAGAAGCCGGTGATGAGGATCACGACGAGCCAGAGCTGGAACGGGTTCCAGGCGGCATAAGGACCCATGTTGCGGTCGGGGAGGAATGGCAGGACGGCCACCGCGATGACCGCAAAGCGCACCAGCGCGCGCATTTCCTCCGGGCTCAGCGCGCGCAGCAGGGCATGGGCCTGCTGCCGGGCCGAGAGGAGAAGCGTGGCGATGGCGGTCAGGGCCAGCGCAAGGGCGGGGTATCCCGCTCCTGCAAGAAGCCCGAGGGCGATCGTCATCAGGGCGGCGACGGGCGTGGTCGCATCGAAAGTGGGGGCGGCCCGGCGCGAGACGAAGAAGGCGCCGATGAGAAGGGCGAGGAGGGCGCTGAGAAGCACGGCGCCCAGGATCGCGGAAACCGCGAGAGAGATCGCTGCGACGAGGCCCCCGCAGGTGCCGATCAGCGCGAAGGTGCGTACTCCTGCGACCCGGCTGCCATCAGCGGCTTCGCGCTGGCGCCAGCCGCGCTCGATGCCCACCAGCAATCCCGCGGCGAGCGCCGCCAGAAGGTGGCTGGCAAGATCCAGCTGGCTGTTCCAGTCCACGGTCTCGATTGGCACGCGCATTCTTCCCTGGTGACTGTCTGGAACGATCCGCTTCCCCTAGGCCGGATCGGACCTGGGTGAAAGCGTCCTGTATACTTGGCGAAATAGTCCTGTAGTCCTGTGACTTGTGCAATAGTTTAACCCCAAGTTGGAGGTGAGCCGCCTTGCCTTGGCGCGGCGTTCTTGCCACTCTTCGTCCGAGTAATTCTTGAGGGGGTATGATGCGGTTTGTTTCTCTGTGCCTGGCCGGGGTTTCGTTGCTGGCGGCAGGTACGGCCATGGCGGGTGAAGAGGTGCTCTATGCGCCCGCGCCCGATTGGGTCGAGGAAGTCGATGCAGACGTCATCGATACCTCGTCCTCGACCCCGCTGGCGCTCTACGACATGCAGCAACGCATCGAGGATGGCACGCTGTCGATCTATGTCGACCGGGCCTTCAAGCTCGATGCGCCCCAGGCGCTGACCCAGGCAGGGACGAGCACCGCCTCGTGGCTCCCGGACAAGGGCGATCTCACCATCCACAGGGTCGAAATCCTGCGTGGAGACAAGCGCATCGACGTGCTGGAAGGCGGCGCGAAATACACCGTTCTGCGCCGTGAGACCCAGCTGGAAAAGCGCACGCTCGATGGCGCTCTGACCGCCACGCTCGCGGTGCCCGGGCTTGAACTGGGCGACGTGCTGCGCATCGCCTTCACCCAGTCGGTCAAGGACCCCACGCTCAAGGGCGAGGTCCAGATGACCAACGTGCTGTTCGCGGCTCCCACCGAGGCGGGCTTCGCGCGCGACATCGTCTCATGGCCCGAGGATGAGGACGTGCGCTGGAAGACCGGTCCCGTCGACGTCGCGGTGGAGGAAACCAGCAAGGGCGGCGAGCACCGTCTCACCGTCGCACTTCCGCTCCCCGAGCCCGAGGACATGCCCTCCGATTCGCCGGTCCGCTACCGGCGCCCCGCGCTGATCCAGGCCGGGACCTTCTCGTCCTGGGAGGACGTCTCGAGCATCTTCGCGCCGCTCTACGATCCGGCAGGGCGTATTGCGCAGGGCAGCGCGCTTGCGGGCGAAGTCGCGACGATCCGCGCGGCGAGTGCCGATCCGCTGGAACGCGCCGCGCTCGCCACCCGCCTCGTCCAGGACAAGGTCAGTTACCTGATGAACGGGATGGCCTCGGGCAACTACGAGCCCCAGGCCCCCGACCAGACCTGGCAGCTGCGCTACGGCGATTGCAAGGCCAAGACGCTGCTCCTGCTTTCGTTGCTCCATGAACTGGGTATCTCCAGTGAAGCCGTGCTCGTCCACTCCTCGGCCAGCGATGCCATTCCCGACCTTCTGCCCATGCCCAGTGCCTTCGATCACGTGCTGGTGAAGGCGAACATCGGGGGGACCGACTACTGGCTCGATGGCACGTCGGCGGGCACGCGCATGAGCAACATTGCCGACACCCCGCCGTTCCGCCACGTCCTGCCGATCCGGGCCGAGGGGACGGGCGTGATGGCTCTGGCCCCGCGTGTCCCTGCGACCCCGCAGGCCTTCGTCAAGCTGACGTTCGACGAGCGGGGCGGGATCGATCTGCCCGTGCTCGTCACCGCCCGGGCGACGCTGTCGGGGCCGGTGGGCGTGGGTCTTGGCGCTGTCATCAAGCAGGTTGGAGAGGACCAGAAGGACGAATTGATCGACCAGTTTGCCTCCTCGACGCTCGAAGGTCTGGTCGTGACCGAAGGTTCACTTTCCTTCGATGAGGAGCAGGGCATCGCCCATGTCGATGTCAGCGGCATCCGCACCACCGCATGGAGCCGGCAGGGCTCGCGCAAGCGTCAGGACTTTGCGGACCTGCCAAGCCAGGACGTCGACTTTTCGCCCGACCGCGCCCGACCGGCCTGGCGCGAGATCCCGGTCGATACCGGCGCGCCGACGCTGCAGGTGACCGAACTGACCGTGCTGTTGCCCGAGGATGAGGACGGCTATCTCCTGCGCGGGCGCCCCGAGCTCGACATGAGCTATGGCACCACCCATTTCGTGCGAAGTGCGCAGCTGGAGGGACAGACCCTCACCGTGACCGAGCGGGTCGAGGGGCTGGGCGGCGAAGTGCCGAGCGAGGCCATCGCGGCCGAGAAGGGCAAGGCCGCCCGGATCTCCAATTCGGCGATCTTCCTCCTCGCGCCCGGCGATGCGGTGCGCCAATGGCAGCTGCCCATGCCCGCCTACGAGGGACGGCTGAAACCGTACGAAGAGGCCTACGCCAAGGTGATCGCGCGCGAACCGGACAAGGCGTTTGGATATATCAACCGCGCGCTGTTTCGCTGGCGCACGGCGAACCTCGAAGGCGCACTGGCCGATTATGACAAGGCCCTGGAACTCGACCCGGCTGCGGAAACCTACCGTTCGCGCGGTTCGGTCCTGTTCGCCATGGATCGCTTTGAAGATGCTCTGCCCTCCTACCGCCAGGCGTTTGAAATCGATCCGTCCTCGGCTTCCGCACTTGGCCTCGCCGGTGCACTGGGACGCAACGGCAAGGTCGAGGAGGCGCTGGCGCTGCTGGACGAGTACGATGATTACGGCACCCAGCATCCCCAGTTCGTGGATCTGCGCGCCGAGGTCCTTGCCTATGGCGGCCGCGCGGAAGAAGGTCTTGCCGCCATCAACGAGTTGATCGAGGAGCGTCCGGGGCAGGGGTACCTCTACAACAATTCGTGCTGGTACCGTGCGCGCTTCAAGGTGGGTACCGAGGGTATGATCGAAACGTGCGACAAGGCGGTCGAACAGTCCTCGAGTGCCGCCGCCGCGCTTGATAGCCGGGCCCTTGCCTGGTTGCAGTTGGGAGAGCCTGCCAAGGCTCTCGCCGATGCCGATGCGGCCATCAACCTTGCGCCTGACCAGACGTCAAGCCGGTACTTCCGTGCCGTGGCCCAGCAGCGGCTGGGCGATGACAGCGGCAAGGACTTCATCGCCTACATGGATCGCTTCTGGCCCGGCCAGGCCCGCGATTTCGCGTTCTACGGCCTCAAGTAGTCGTCACGGACCGGGGCTTTACGCCCGCCGTGACGCGGTTCTTCGCAACGAGGCGGGCGATGAAGTCGAGCTTGGCGACGATGGTATCGGACAGGCGGAAGGGGTAGAGGTCCCCGGTCCCCATGGCGCGGTTCATGGAGTTCAAGGCGAAGGCGATCGGCTCCATGTGCCGGGCGAGCGTTGCGGCGTCGGCGCGGTAGGGATCGAAACGGACCTCGATATCGTTGCCGGGCGCGGCATTGGTGCTTTCGCCGGGCAGGTGCAGCGAGAGGTCGAAGCTCTCGGCCGTCGCCTGCAGGTCCACCATGTGGAGATAGTGCGCCCAGGTCTCGGCGAAGTCTTCCCAGGGGTGCGATGTCGCGTAGTAGCTGACATAGGCGTCGGTCCAGACGGTGTTGCCGTTGCCGTTGTAGTGCTCGGCCAGTGCCTGCTGGTAATCGATCCGCTCATCGCCGAAGATCTCGCGGAATTCGGCGAGGCAGTCCGGATCGGTCTCGACCAGGCGCGACCAGTAGTGGTGGCCGACTTCGTGGCGGAAATGGCCGAGCAGCGTGCGGTAGGGCTCGCCCATGTTCTGGCGGATGCGTTCGCGCTCGGCATCGTCCGCCTCGATCAGGTTGAGCGTGATGAGGCCCGAGGCGTGCCCTGTCATGACCTGTGGTGCCTCGTCGTTCTCGGCCGCCGGGTCGTAGAGGAAATCGAAGGCGAGGCCCTGGCGCCCGGGCGCTTCTTGCGCCTTGGTCTCCAAGGGCAGGCCCAGCTTCAGAAGGGTGTGGACCATGCGCCGCTTGGCCGCCTCGATCCGCGCCCAGCGCGGCGGCACGGAGGGTTCGGCAAGATCGGGGATCGTGCGGTTGTGACGGCAGGCCCGGCACAGGTGCGAGGGCTCGTCCGGTTCCACCAGCCAGTTGCAGATCGCGTGCGCATTGTTGTTCGCGCAGACCACCACCTCGCGCGCGCCGCCGTCCTCGCCGCGCCAGCGCGTGGCCCCGTCGGTCAGGTGGCGGAAGGCGTCTATGACCGGATCGTAGCCCAGCGTGGCCTGGCAATGTGGGCACAGGCGCGCCTCGAAATGGATCGGCTGGTGGCAGTTGGGGCAGGCAAAGGCGTGCATGGACACTCTCGTTCCCGAAACAGGGCGTCTTGAAAAGCGGCGGGGCGCCGTCTCGTGGCTCGCATAACGCATGGAAGGCGCGTAAGGTTCGCGAAGAGATGAAGGGCGACGCGGCAGAGCGTTCTGCGCGGCAAGGTGGCAGTTCCTATACCATTGGAATGCTTACCCCTTGCGGGCTCTTTGCGAAACGTGGAACCAACGCTAGGCATCGCGCATTGCGCGCACAGGACGATCGGGAGAATACGAATGACGAAGGCCCCCAAAGTGCAGGGTTACAAGGGTTCGGCAGGGGGCTGGGGATCGCTCAAGGGTATCTCGCGCATCGAGCGCTCGCAGAAGGCGGGGCCTTCCGTGCTCGACACTCTGCGCCAGCTCAACAAGCCGGGCGGCACGATGTGTACCTCGTGCGCGTGGGTGAAGTCGGAGAAGCCCAAGCCCTTCGAATTCTGTGAAAATGGCGCCAAGGCCACCTTGTGGGACCTGACCACTGACCGCTGCTCGCCCGAATTCTTCGCCCGGCACACCGTCAGCGAACTGGCGATGTGGTCGGACTACGAGCTGGAGATGGAAGGGCGCCTGACGCACCCCATGCGCTACGAGCCCGAGGTTGATCGCTACGTTCCGACCAGTTGGGAGGAGGCGTTCAAGGCCATCGGCGCCAAGCTGCGCACGCTCGACCCCAAGGGGGTGACTTTCTACGCCAGCGGCAAGGCCGCGCTTGAGCCCAGCTACCTCTACGCGATCTTCGCGCGCATGTACGGCCACAACAACCTGCCCGACAGCTCCAACATGTGCCACGAGACGACCTCGGTCGCGCTCAAGAAGGTTGTCGGATCGCCGGTCGGCACCTGCCAGATGGAGGATTTCGAGCACTGCGACGCGATCTTCTACATGGGGCAGAACCCGGGGACGAACTCTCCGCGCATCCTCCATCCCTTGCAGAAGGCGGTGAAGCGCGGGTGCAAGATCGTCGTCTTCAATCCCTTGAAGGAAAAGGCACTTACCGAGTTTCGCAGCCCCCAGAACCCGCTGCAGATGACCTTCGGCAAGGCCACGAAGATGAGCCAGCTCTACCTGCAGGTGCGCCCGGGCGGCGATATCGCGGCGCTGATGGGCACGATGAAGCGCGTTCTCGAACGCGACGAGGAAGCCAAGGCGCGCGGAAGCCGGCGCGTTCTCGACACTGCCTTCCTCGAACAGCACACCAACGGCCTTGAGAGCCTGCTGGAGAAGCTGGCCGCCACGAACTGGGATGAACTGGAAGAGGCCAGCGGCGTCACCCGCGCCGAGATGGAAGCCGCTGGCGACATCTATGCCGATGCCACGAAGGTCATCGGCATCTACGGCATGGGCCTGACCCAACATGTCCACGGCAACCAGGCCATCGGCATGCTGGTCAACCTGCTGCTGCTGGGCGGCAACATGGGCCGTCAGGGCGCCGGCTGCTCGCCGATCCGCGGGCACTCCAACGTGCAGGGCCAGCGCACCGTCGGCATCACCGAGAAGGTCGCGCTCGCCCCGGTCGCGAAGTACCGCGAGGTGCTGGACCTGGAGACGCCGCAGGAAGACGGGCACACCACCGTCGAGTTCCTGGAGGCGCTGCTGGCGGGCACCAACACCGGCTTCATCGGGCTGGGCGGCAATCTGGCACGCGCAATCCCCGATCATGACCGGGTCTATCCGGCCTGGCGCAACATGGAATTGACCGTCCACGTCGCGACCAAACTCAACAAGACGCACTGCATGCCGGGCAAGGAAGCCTGGCTGCTGCCCTGCCTTGTCCGCGCCGAAGAGGACATCCAGGCGACCGGCAACCAGTGGGTCTCGATGGAGGACAGCTTCAGCCACGTCTCGGCCTCCAAGGGCAAGCGCAAGCCCGCCAGCGAGCACCTGATGAGCGAGACCGCGATCATCTGCGAGATCGCCAAGGCCACGCTCGATCCGAACCCGAAGTGGCAATGGGACGCCTGGCGCGGCGACTATGCGCGCATCCGAGACCTCATCGCGCGGACCTATCCTGATCAGTTCTACGAGATGAACACGCGCATGCACGAGCCGAGCGGCTTCTACCGGGGCAATCCGGCGCATGAGCGGATCTGGAAGACCGAAAGCGGCAAGGCCGAGTTCACCACGCCCAGCGTTCTCAACGCCTGCGGCATTCGCGGCAATCCGGGCGGTATGCACCTTGTCACGCTGCGCTCGAACGACCAGTTCAACACCACGATCTACGGCTTCTCCGACCGCCTGCGCGGGCTGGAAGGCAACCGCATGATCGTGCTGGTCAGCCCCGAGGAAATGGCACGCCTGGGCCTTCACGAATACCAGCAGGTCTCGCTCGTCACCGAAGTGGACGACAATATCGAGCGCCGCGTTTCGGGCTTGTCGGTGCGCGCTTACGATCTGCCCAAGGGGGCGGTGGTCGGCTACTTCCCCGAGCTCAATCCGCTGGTGCCGCTGTGGTACCATGACGAGCTGGCCAAGGTCCCCGCAAGCAAGGGCATTCCGGTCCGTATCGAGCCCTGAGGGCGCCCGTGCGCCGCCCCGGTGCGGGCGACTCATCGCTGCGATGAAAAATTTGCAGTGTCGTTTCGCGCGCAATTGCGGAACGAAGGCGCCTCACGCGCATTAGCACATGCGAGGGGCCCCGGACCTTGATGGGGTTCGGAGCCCTTTCGTTTTTTGGCACCGGAGCCACGTGCTTGCGATGCCTGCGGGCACACAGACAGGAAAATACGCGCATCGGGCGCATGAAGACGGGTCGCCTGCGCCTTGCAAGGAGGCGTGGACCGGGTTTCGCTCCCGAAAATACGTGCGCGGCACAGGACGGAGAAGCTTTCCCGATGGATCAACCCGACTATTTCTCGGTGTCCCGGCGCGGCGTGCTCGCCAGCGGCGCGGCAGGGCTGGCAGCCGGATCGATTTCGCCACAGGTCGCCTTTGCGGCCTCCACTCCCGTCGCGGAAAGGGCTATCGCGATGCAGACCGTTTCAATGCGGATCAACGGCAAGAGCGAGACGCTCGAACTCGACACGCGCACCACGCTGCTCGACGCTCTGCGCGAGCACGTCAAGCTGACCGGCACCAAGAAGGGCTGCGATCACGGCCAGTGCGGGGCCTGCACGGTGATCGTGAATGGCGAGCGCATCAATTCCTGCCTCAGCCTTGCGGTCATGCACGAGGGCGATGAGGTCACCACCATCGAAGGCCTCGGTACGCCTGAGAATCTCCACCCCATGCAGGCTGCCTTCGTGAAGCACGATGGCTACCAGTGCGGATACTGCACCCCGGGCCAGATCTGCTCGGCTGTCGCGGTCCTCAAGGAAATCACCGATGGCGTTCCCAGCCACGTCAGCGCCGAACTGACCGGACCGATGGAAGCCAGCAACATCGAGATGCGCGAACGCATGAGCGGCAACATCTGCCGCTGCGGCGCCTATTCCAACATCGCCGAAGCCATGGCCGAAGTCGCAGGAGCGCGCGTATGAAGCCCTTCAGCTACGAACGCGTTTCGAGCCCCGCCGAAGCGGCCGCCGCAGCGGCGCGGGCAGGCGGCGCCAAGTTCATCGCCGGGGGGACCAACCTCCTCGACCTGATGAAGCTCGAGATCGAAACCCCGCGCCATCTTGTCGACGTGACGGGAACCGGGCTCGATGAGATCACCGAAACCGACGAGGGTGGCCTGCGCATCGGTGCGCTTGTCAGCAACACGGCGCTGGCCAGCGACGAGCGGGTCAAGCGCGACTACGCCGTCCTTTCGCGCGCCATTGTGGCGGGTGCCTCGGGGCAGCTGCGCAACAAGGCGACGACGGGCGGCAACCTGCTCCAGCGCACCCGCTGCCCCTATTTCTACGACACCAACCAGGCCTGCAACAAGCGCAAGCCCGGTAGCGGCTGCGCGGCCAAGGAGGGCGTCAGCCGCCAGCTTGGCATTGTCGGTGTCAGCGATGCCTGCATCGCGACCTATCCGGGCGATATGGCCGTGGCGCTGCGCGTGCTCGACGCGGTGGTGGAAACGGTCAAGGCCGACGGCACGACCCGCGCCATCCCGCTGGGCGAATTCCACCGCCTCTGGGGCGACACCCCGCACATCGAGACCGTGCTGGAGCCGGGTGAGATGATCACCGCGGTAACCCTGGCCAAGCCCCTTGGCGGCACGCATATCTACCACAAGGTGCGCGACCGCCGCTCCTACGCCTTCGCGCTGGTTTCGGTTGCCGCCGTGCTTGACGCGGATGGCAAGGGCCGGGTGGCTATCGGTGGCATCGCTCCACGCCCCTGGCGTGTCGAGGCGGCCGATGCAGCGCTGCCTGATGTGAAGGCTGCCGCGCGCGCGCTAACGCAGGGGGCCAGCCCCACCGATCAGAACGCGTTCAAGATCGCCCTTGTCGAGCGCACGCTCGCGGGCGTCATGGCCAAGGCACGAGGAGAGGCGGCATGAAGTACACCACCCCCGCAGGCGACACCGTCATCGACCGCCAGCGCGTTGTCGGTCAGCCCACCACCCGTATCGATGGCCCGCTCAAGGTGACCGGCCACGCGCCCTACGCCTATGAGCGCCACGACGTCGCGGCGAACCAGGCCTATGGCTATATCGTGCCCTCGGCCATCGCCAAGGGCCGCGTGCGCAGCATGGATCTGGCCGAGGCCAAGGCGCAGCCCGGCGTCATCACCATCCTGACGACGACCGAGGTCGACGAACTTCCGCTGGGCATGGGGCACACCGTGCCGCTGTTCGGCGGTTCGGAAATCCGTTTCTACCACCAGGCGCTCGCGCTCGTGGTGGCCGAGACCTTCGAGCAGGCCCGCGCGGCGGCCAAGCTCGTGCGCGTCGATTATGAGCGCACGCCTGGCAACCACGATTTCCACGCACTTGCCCCCGATGCCCCGCTCGTCGAAGGCTCGGACGGTCCCGACGTCAGCAAGGTCGGTGACTTCGAGGCGGCCTACGCCTCGGCGCCGGTCACGATCGACGTGACCTACGAGACCCCGCACGAGAGCCACGCGATGATGGAGCCTCACGCCAGCATCGCGGCGTGGGAGGGTGAGAAGCTCACCATCTGGACGTCGAACCAGATGATCGCCTGGAGCAAGCAGGCGGTTGCCGAGATGCTCGATCTCGATCCGGCCAATGTCCGTCTGGACAGTCCGTTTCTGGGCGGCGGCTTCGGTGCCAAGCTGTTCGTGCGTGTCGATGCGGTCGTGGCCGCGCTGGCCGCGAAGAAGGCGGGCCGTCCGGTCAAGGTCATGCTCGACCGTCCGCTGGTGTTCAACAACACCACGCACCGTTCGGCCACGATCCAGCGCCTGCGCTTTGGCGCCGAGCGCGATGGGCGCCTGACCGCGATCTCGCACGAGTGCACCTCGGGCAATCTCGCAGGCCAGGAAGGCGAAAACGGCGTTGCCCAGACACGCCTTCTTTATGCCGGGGCTAACCGCTACACCGCGCAGCGCATTGCCCGGCTCGATCTGCCCGAAGCGAACGCGATGCGCGCGCCGGGCGAGACGGCGGGTCTCATGGCGCTGGAAGGCGCGATGGACGAGCTGGCCGAAAAGCTGGGCATGGACCCGGTCGAACTGCGCATCGTCAACGACACACAGGTCGATCCCGAGACGCCCAACCGTCCCTATTCGAGCCGCATGATGGTCGAATGCCTGCGCCGCGGCGCCGAGGCTTTTGGCTGGGACATGCGCAACACGACGCCGGGCGGCATGCGCGAAGGGCGCTGGCTGATTGGCCACGGCATGGCCGTGGGCTTCCGCAATTCGGTCCAGATGAAGTCGGCGGCGCGCGTGCGCCTGTCGGGCAACGGCAAGCTGACGGTCGAGACCGACATGACCGACATCGGCACCGGCTCCTACACCATCCTTGCCCAGACCGCGGCGGAGATGCTGGGGCTGCCGCTGGAGGACGTCACCGTCACGCTGGGCGATTCCGACATGCCAGCCTCGTGCGGTTCGGGCGGCCAGTGGGGCGCGCAGAACTCGACCTCGGGCGTCTATGCGGCCTGCGTGAAGCTGCGCGAGGACATCGCGGAGCGTTTCGCGATGGACCCCACCACGGCGGAATTTGCCGATGGCGAAATCCGCGCCGGGGGTGAGAGCTGCAAACTCACCGAGGCCACCGCCTCGGGCGAGATCGTGGCGGAAGATTCGGTCGAGTACGACGAACTTTCCCAGAAGTACCAGCAGTCGACCTTTGCCGGGCACTTCGTGGAGATCGCGGTCGATGCCTACACGGGGGAGACCTACGTGCGCCGCATGCTGGCGGCCTGCGCAGCCGGGCGCATCCTCAACCCGATCTCGGCGCGCAGCCAGGTGATCGGCGCGATGACGATGGGCGTGGGCGGCGCGCTGACCGAGGAACTGGCGGTCGACACCCGCTTCGGCTTTTTCGTCAACCACGACCTTGCCGGGTACGAAGTGCCGGTGCACGCCGACATCCCGCACCAGGAAGTGATCTTCCTCGACGAGCTCGACGCCATTGCCTCGCCGATGAAGGCCAAGGGCGTGGGCGAACTGGGCCTGTGCGGCGTAGGCGCGGCGGTCGCCAACGCGCTCTACAACGCAACCGGCGTGCGCGTGCGCGAGTACCCGCTGACGCTCGACAAGTATCTCGACAAGCTGCCCGCTGTCTGAGAGGGCAGAACGTACGAAAAAGGGCGGTCGGAGTGATCCGGCCGCCCTTTTTGCATGGCTGGGGAATAGATCCGAGGGCCATCGCCCTCGGGCTCCCCAAACTGTCTAGCTCACGGCCCGCGCGCCACCTTGGCCGAGACTGGTGAGGTCGCCCATTTTGGGGTCAAGGGGTGATGACCCCTTGAATCCTGTCTTCATTACTCGGGAAGCTGCGCCAGTTCCTCGACCACTTCCTTGTCCTTTTCGGCGTAGAGGCGGTCGATCTCGGCGCGGCTCATCTTCTTGGCGGCGGTCTTGAGCTGGCCGCAGGCCGCGTCGATGTCGCGCCCGCGCGGGGTGCGCACAGGTGCCGAGATACCCGCCTCGAAGACGATGTTGGAAAACGACTTGATGCGCTCGGGCGTCGAGCATTCATAGGCCGCGCCCGGCCAGGGGTTGAACGGGATGAGGTTCACCTTGGCGGGCAGCTTGTACTTCTTGAGCAGGCGGACCAGTTCGCGCGCGTCCTCGTCGCTGTCGTTCTTGTCCTTGAGCATCACGTATTCGAAGGTGATGCGCCGCGCGTTGCTGGCGCCGGGGTAGTCGGCGCAGGCCTGCAGCAGGTCCTCGATGCCGTACTTCTTGTTGATCGGCACGATCTCGTCGCGCACTTCCTTGGTCACCGCGTGAAGCGAGACTGCAAGGTTGACGCTGATTTCCTGGCCGCAACGTTCGATCTGCGGGATCACGCCCGAGGTCGAGAGCGTGATGCGGCGGCGCGAGAGGGCAAGGCCATCGCCGTCCATCACGAGCTTGAGCGCATCGCGCACGTTGTCGAAGTTGTAGAGCGGTTCGCCCATGCCCATCATCACGATGTTGGTGAGCAGGCGCCCGTCCGCGCTGTACGAGCCTTCATCCTCGTCCTCGTCGAGGCCTGCCATGGTGGCAAGGCGCGTGTCCGAGGCGGACTTGGGCCATTCGCCCAGCGCGTCACGTGCGAGCATGACCTGACCCACGATTTCGCCCACCGTCAGGTTGCGCACGAGGCGCATCGTGCCGGTGTGGCAGAAGCGGCAGTTCAGCGTGCAGCCGACCTGCGAAGACACGCACAGTGTGCCGCGGTCCGCATCGGGAATGAAGACCATCTCGTAATCGTGGTTGTCGGCGGTGCGCAGCAGCCACTTGCGGGTGCCGTCACTGGAATGCTGGGCCTGCACGATTTCCGGGCGGCCGACCACGAAACGCTCGGCCAGCCAGGGGCGCATGGTCTTGGCGATGTCGGTCATCGCCTCGAACTCGGTCACGCCGCGGTGGTAGAGCCAGTGGTAGACCTGCTTGGCGCGCAGCTTGGCCGCCTTCTTGTCGAGACCGGCGGTCTCGAACAGTTCGGCGATGCGGGTCTTGGGCAGGCCGATGAGATCGGTGCGGCCATCTTCGCGCGGGGTCACCCCGTCGACCAGCGTCGGGCGCGGGACGGGCATCGGTTCGTTCGGGCCGGGGATCGTCATGATCCCCCCGGAGGGCAGGGAATTCGTGTCTGTCATGATTGAGCCCGCCTATACCCGATTTGGGGCCCGAGCGAAAGATGGCCTCGCGAACGCCGCTTCTGCCCCTTCCGTTCCCGGAATCCATCGCGCCCAAAATGCGTCTCGTCGATCCAGTGTGGCCTAAAAACATCAGTGATTTCGTTGTCTTACGTTAATGAAACTGCCTGGCTCGCTCTCGCATTTGACAGGTCCATGCGGGTCGCAACCTGCAACAGGACAACAAGACTGGAGTTTGAGAATGAAGAAGATCGTGTTTGCTCTCGCCGCCGGAACCACCGCGCTCGCAACCCCCGCGATGGCGCAGAATGTCGGTCCGGTCGGTCCCTTCGAGGGTTTCCACGTCGAGGCTCTGGGCGGCTATGACCGCGTGGAAGCCGGCAGCAGCATCGATGACATGCCCCAGTTCGACAACGACGAGGGCATGGATGGCTTCAGCTACGGCGTGGGCGCGGGTTACGACCTCAAGATTGGCGAACGCTTCGTGGTCGGCCCCGAGGCGGAAATCACCTGGTCGACCGGCGACACCGATTTCGAGGACGGCAACTTCGGTGGCTTCGGCATCGGCGATGTCAGCGCCAGCCGCGACATCTACGCGGGCCTGCGCGCGGGTTACATCGTCAGCCCTTCGACCATGATCTACGCCAAGGGTGGTTACACCAACGCCAAGTTCGACGTGAACAACGCGTTCGAAGGCACCCGCTACGAGCGCGATGTCGACGCCGACGGTTGGCGCATCGGTGCCGGTGTCGAGCAGGCGGTGACCAACAACGTCTTCGCGAAGGTCGAGTACCGCTACTCCAATTATGGCCGCGCCGAGATCGACTATGGCGCCGACATTCCCGACAGCTCGCGCTTCGATGTCGACTTCGACCGTCACCAGGTCATGGCCGGCGTGGGCGTGCGCTTCTGATCTGAACCGGTTTCACGACCACCGAGCGGAAAGGGCGGGATCGAAAGGTCTCGCCCTTTTTCGCTTTGGGGCGTCCCGGCATCAGCGCAGGCGCGCGCAGCCCAGCAGAGCGGAGTCGATGGCCGAGGCGGCGCCCTGAAGCTCCCAGGTATTGGAGAAACGCCCGCCCTTCGCGCCGGTCGCGCTCAGCGTCATGCGCGGCGCGGCGCGCATGGCCGCGATGATCGCCGCGTTCTCGGCATCGTCGACAGGCCAGGCATCGCCGCCGCCGCCGATCAGGCGAAAGCGCTCCGATCCGATCCGAAGCGAGATCGCGCTGTCCTTGGCCATCGCGCGCGAGACGCGGAAATGCAGCTGGTTGCGCTGTCCGCGCTTGGGCCAGGTGCCGATCGCGGCAAACGGCTCGTAATCGCGCCAGAGCTGGCTGGGTGCGGCCTTGGCAATGGCATAGCAGCGCGGCACCACCGGATCGCGGAACACGCCCCAGTCGCCATAGAGCCCCAGGCTCTCGCGCGCCGAGGCCGGTGTGGCGAGCGCTGCGCCACAGACCGCCCCCAACAGAGCCAGGACCATCGACCTGGCGCGTGTCACGGCAGCCGGTCTTCGGGGTAAGTGATGGTCATGACTTCCCATTCCTTCGCGCCCGACGGCAGGCGCACCGTGCGCAGGTCGCCGATGGCCGCGCCGCGAAGCGCCTTGGTGAGGGGGGCGCTCCAGCCGATGCGGCCCTGGCTGGCGTCCTGCTCATCGTCCCCGACAAGGGTCACGACCATGCGTTCGTCGTCCTCATCGGCCAGTTCGACAGTCGCGCCGAAGAAGACCTTGCCCCGCTCGACCTGGCGGGCCGGGTCGATCACGCGCACCTTCTTCATGCGCCGGGCGAGGTAGCCCAGTTCGCGGTCGATCTCGCGCATGCGCTTGCGGCCGTAGAGGTAGTCCCCGTTTTCCGAGCGGTCGCCGTTGCCCGCGGCCCACGAGACGATCTCGACGATCTCGGGGCGCTCCTTACCCAGGAGGTGGTCGTAGCGCGCGCGCAGGGCGGCAAATCCGGCAGGGGTGATCGGCGGGCCTTCGGGTTTCATGGGCCCCGTCATACGGCGCGGGAGAGGCGGGGCCAAGATGGCTTGCGATCTTCGTCCCCGGCTTGCGATCCGGTTATTAGTCGGACAAAAGGTGCGGGAGAGTTCACGGGAGCAAGGACCGGACATGACGAAGACGAGCATCGACCTTTCGCGCCGCAAGGCCCTCCAGGCCGCAGCGGGCCTTTCCGGCGTCGTCGCGGGCGCGGTGTCGCTGTCTGCCCTCGCAGCGACAGGGGCAAAGGGGCAGGCGAAAGGTGGCGCGGGTGCGCAGGCGGGCACGCTGGCCCCGGTCACCGATCTCGCGCCGAGGCCGCCGATGGGCTGGAACAGCTGGAACAGCTTTGCGGGCACGATCAACGAGGAGCAGTGCCTTGAAACGGCGGCCATCATGGCCGAGAAGCTGCTGCCCTTCGGCTACGATGTCTTCACCGTGGATATCCAGTGGTACGAGCCCGACGCGACGAGCTACTCCTACAATCCCAACCCGGTGCCCGCGCTCGATGCCCATGCACGTCTCCAGCCTGCACCCAATCGCTTCCCGTCCGCCAGGGAGGGGCAGGGCTTCGCGCCGCTGGCCGCCAAGGTCCATGCACTCGGTCTCAAGTTCGGCATCCACGTCATGCGCGGGATCGCGCGCCATGCCGTGAAGCTGGACCTGCCGATCGAGGGCACGCCCTACACCGCACGCGACATCGCCGATACCTCCAGCGTCTGCCCATGGAACCCGGACATGTACGGCGTCGACATGACCAGGCCCGGCGCGCAGGAGTACTACGACGGGCTTTTCCGGATGTACGCGAGCTGGGGCGTCGACTTCATCAAGATGGACGACATGAGCCGCCCCTACGATGCCCATGCGCCCGAAATCGAGGCGGCGGCCAAGGCCATTGCACGTTGCGGCCGTCCGATGGTGCTCAGCCTCTCGCCGGGCGAGACGCCGGTGCCGCGTGGAGGCCATGTGCGCCAGCACGCGCAGATGTGGCGCATCTCGGACGACTTCTGGGACGATTGGGGCCTGCTTGCCGCGCAGTTCACCCGGCTCGAGAACTGGAACATGTGGATGGGGCCGGGCTCCTGGCCGGATGCTGACATGCTGCCGCTCGGGCGCCTCGCGCTGGGTGACCGGGACACCAAGTTCACGCCCGACGAACAGGCCACGCTGATGACGCTGTGGTCGATCGCCCGCTCGCCGCTCATCATGGGCGGGGACCTGCGCTATCTTGATGCGGCGACCCTGGCGCTGCTGACCAATCCCGAGGTGCTCGGCGTCAACCAGAACTCGACCGCGAACGCGCCGCACTTCCTGGAGGACGGCCTCAAGGTCTGGACGGCGCGGGACGAGCGCGGTTTCGCGATCTACCTGGCGCTCTTCAACCTCGCGCCCGAAGCGCGCGAAGTTTCGGTCCCGCTCGACAGGGTGGGGCTTGTCGGCAGCTTCGTGCTGCGTGACCTCTGGGAACGCCAGGATAGGGGCGATGTGAAGGGCGCGGTCTCGGCGCAGCTGCCGGGGCACGGGGCGAAGCTTTATAAACTGACGCCGCTGGTTTGAAGACGAAAAGGATCATTCCGAGGGCCATCGCCCTCGGCCTCCCCAAACTGTCGACCTCACCTTTTGCGGGCCGCGCTGGCTGAGATTGGTGAGGTTCCCAGTTATGGGGTCAAGGGGCGATGGCCCCTTGAATCGTCCTTCTTTTTCTTAACCCGGCGTACGCTTGCCCATGAGCTTCGAGGTCAGGTTGGGGCCCCGATAGTCCGCCTTGTCCGGGTACATGGCATCGTAGACGGTCGCGTTCTCGAGCACGCGCATGACGTAGTTCTTGGTCTCGTAGAACGGGATCTGCTCGATCCAGTCGACCCATTCGATCTCGCCCTTGCGTGGATCGCCGTTGGCGCGCAGCCACTTGTTCACGTTGCCCGGCCCTGCGTTGTACGCGGCAATCGCCAGCGGACGGGCGCCGCCGTAGTAATCCATCATGCGCGCGAAGAAGCCGGTGCCCAGCTGGATGTTGTAGACCGGATCGGCCGTCAGCTTGTCGACCGAATAGGAAAGGCCCAGCTTGCCCGCGGTTTCGCGCGCGGTTGCGGGCATGAGCTGCATCAACCCGCGTGCGCCGGCATGGCTGATTGCGTTCTGGGCAAACTGGCTTTCCTGCCGGGTGAGGGCGTGGGCCATGGTCCAGTCCGCGCCCGAAGGGATTGGCATGGTCGGGAAGGCGACGGCGCCGAAGGCATCGTGGCCTTCGCCGTGCGCGCTCTGGCCCAGGATCACGGCCAGGTCGCGCCGGCCGATCTCGCGGGCAAGGTCGGCGACGAGCTTGTGCTCGACCTCGGTCTCGGCCTGGCCTGCGATCTCGCGGAAGAACTGGACGCCGGTGCGCCACTCGGCGCTGCGGGCCACGTCACGCACGGCCTTGGTGATGGGCCTGGCGTTGAATTCGGCGCGCTGGGCCGGTGTGGGCTGCGCGCTGGAGCGGGTATCGAGATCGGGCAGCGGACGGCCAAGGCGTTCGAGCGAGAGCTGGCCGTAGAAATAGTGCGGGTACTGCGCGGCCATCTCGAAGTAGCGGCGTGCGCCGCTTTCATCGCCCGCCTTGGAGAGCGCGCGTCCGGCCCAGTAGAAGCCCTTGGAGCGGGTGCCGGGTGTCTGCGCGGCTGCACCGTATCGGTAGAACAGCGGCGCGGCGCGGCGCGCATCGCCCAGCGACCACAGCGCCTTGGTTCCGCCCAGCCATACCAGCGAAGTGTAATCGTCGCGCAGGCGGTAGGAGAGACGGGAGATGTCGGTTCCGGGCGCGAAGGCATCGTCGATCGAGGCGGCGATGGCGACCGCGTTCGACGGGCCGGTGCCGCGTGCGGCGGTCAGAAGTTCGCGCACCCATTTTTCGGGCTCGGGCACCGGCCCGCGCAGCTTGGGGCGATCGACGAGAAAGGCGATCGCGCCGGGCAGGTCGCCGTTGCGACGCGCCTGCGAGACGCGGTTGAAGGCGTAGCCGGGATCGGTCGTGACATCGCTGGGAAGATCCAGGCCGAGCGTGCCGGGCGCGGTTCCCTGGAGCAGGGCGAGGCGCTCCATGAAAACGGCGCGGCGCGCAGGGGAGACGAACGAGATCTGCCGTTCGGCCTGCGGTGTCTGGCCCTGCCACAGGAGCGCATCCATGCGCGCGTCGTGATCGGCCGGGGTAAACTGGTTCCGGTAGAGGGAGAGCAGGGTGGTTTCCGCGTTCTCGGTCAGGTCGCCGCCGCGCCAGGCCGCGCGGGCCTTGTCGAGAGCGTCGTCGCGGCGCACGGCGGCGAGCGCGGTGGCATAACGGCCAGCCGCTTCGTTGCCGAGCGGAGGGAAGCGGTCAAAGAAGGAGAGCACGGTGCGCGGCTCAGGCGATTCGCGCAGCATCGCCTTTTCGGCGTAGCCGCGAATCTTCTCTTCCTGCGGATAGCCCGGATAGGTGAGCAGGAAGCTGGCGTAAGTCCCGAAATCGAGTCGGTCGCTGGCCACCACGCGGCGCCAATCGTCGATTGATTGGTGGACGCGAATGTCGATGTCCTGGGACTGGCGGGCCCGCGCAAGGTCCCATTCCCGGGCCTCCTGGGCCGTTTCCTGGGCCATGGAGGGCGAGGGGAGTGCGCCGAGCGCAACCGTCGCCAGGAGAGAAGAAACTCGCAACATACTGGACATCGTGGAGGGTGGCTCCTTATCAGGCCCTGAACGTAAGGCTTGGCGGCGGGACATGTTCCCGCTGGCTGATCCGAACACTTGCGCATCACTAGGGGTAAAGTCCATGTTCTCGGGGTCCATACCGGCACTTGTCACACCGTTTCGCGACGGTGCGTTCGATGAAGCGGCGTTTCGCCGCCTGGTCGACTGGCAGATCGAAAGCGGTTCCTCGGCGCTCGTGCCGTGCGGCACGACGGGTGAGAATTCCACGCTTTCCAACGCCGAGCACCACCGCGTCATTGAAGTCTGCATCGAGCAGGCCGCGGGCCGGGTTCCGGTCATTGCGGGCTGCGGCAGCAACGACACGATGAACGCACTTCTCCACATGAATTTCTCGAAGAAGTGCGGGGCCACCGCGGCCCTCGTGGTCGCGCCCTACTACAACAAGCCGAGCCAGGAAGGCCTCTTCGCGCACTTCGCCTATCTGGCCGAGCATGCCGAGCTGCCGATCCTGCTCTACAACGTGCCGGGCCGCACGGTCTCGGACCTCAAGCCCGAGACCGTGTGCGAGCTGGCGCGCCGCTATCCCGGCAAGATCATCGGCATCAAGGATGCAAGCGGCGACCTCAGCCGCGTGACCGACCACCGCATGGGGATCGGCAAGGACTTCTGCATGCTTTCGGGCGATGATGAACTGGCGCTGCCCTTCAACGCGGCGGGCGGTTCGGGCTGCATCTCGGTGACGGCGAACGTCGCACCGGCCCTGTGCGCCGAGTTCCAGGCGGCCTGTGCGGCCAATGATCTGGCCCGTGCGCGCGAACTCAACGACAAGCTCTACCCGCTGCACTACGCCATGTTTGAGGACAGCTCGCCGGGGCCGTGCAAGTATGCGCTGGCGCAGGTCCACGACTGGATGGAGAACGAACTGCGCCTGCCGCTCGTCCCCTGCAACGACACCGCCCGCAAGGCCGTGGACGAAGCGCTGGTTCACGCCGGACTGCTCTGAGCCTACAGGCCAGACACTGAAAATGAAAAAGGGGGCGCCGCAAGGTCGCCCCCTTCTTTGTGTGCCGGGCACGGCGTTGATGCAGGAGGTGTAAGTCCTTTGCAGGCCTGCTGGTGGGAACTGCTAGCTGAAGGCAACTGCGTCGCCGCGAGGCGGGGTGGGGAGGAAGCCGGAGGCAAAGCTCGGAGCTGACGAACAGGAATCGGATAGAAGGCCGGTGCGGCGGGATAACCCAGCAATGGATGGGGATGTCCGATAGCCAGACAGACGCGCGCATTGGTAAATCCGGCAGCGACCGAGTGAAGGAT
Organism: Novosphingobium decolorationis; assembly: GCF_018417475.1. Taxonomy (NCBI): domain Bacteria; kingdom Pseudomonadati; phylum Pseudomonadota; class Alphaproteobacteria; order Sphingomonadales; family Sphingomonadaceae; genus Novosphingobium; species Novosphingobium decolorationis. The sequence continues at coordinate 982,850 of NZ_CP054856.1, read as the reverse complement.
CAACGTCTTACCCCGGGAGATCTCCTGGCCTCTCCGGACGATCCGGAGAACAGCGGCAGTGATGTTGCTGGATGGGCCCGGAGAAGTCAGCAGCGGTCATAGTAGCGGGCGCAAGCCGGCGAAGGACCAAATTCGGTACCCAAGGAGCAAGACTGGGCACATTCGATGGGTGTGGAGCGGCAGCAAGGTAGCGGGAAGCAGCAGGACTTCTTCGATGAAGCCCTGAAGGCATCGCTTGGCCACGACGTCACCGGCAAAGGCGGAACTGGCGCTGGGACGATCGAGGAGCGGCAATCACCCACGGCATGGGCCGAGCCTCGCCTTGACGCGTTACGTGATGGAGGAGGTGGCCAGCTCGGCCAACCTGAACCAAGCCTACAAGCGGGTGAAAGCGAACAAGGGGGCGCCGGGCGTGGACGGGATGACCGTCCCCGACCTGCGTGACTGGATTGCAGGAAACCGTGAGAGGCTGATCGCCTCGTTACTCGACGGTACTTACCGTCCAAGCCTGGTGCGCGGAGTTGAAATTCCCAAACCCGGCGGGAAAGGTGCGCCAGCTGGGCATTCCGACGGCTGTCGACCGGCTGGTACAACAGGCGATACTGCAAGTCCGGATCCCGTCCTTGATCCGACATTCTCGGCATCGAGTTTTGGGTTCCGCCCCGGACGCGGCGCACACGATGCGCTGCGTCAGGCCCGGGACTATGTGCGGGACGGCTATGCGATCGTCGTAGACCTCGACCTGGAGAAATTCTTTGATCGGGTGAACCACGACATCGTCATGGCCCGTCTGGCCCGGCACATCGCCGACCCACGCCTGCTCGTCATCATCCGCCGGTTTCTACAGGCCGGGATGCTGTCGGGTGGTGTGCACGTCGAACGGCAGGAGGGGACCCCGCAAGGCGGCCCTCTCTCGCCGCTGATCGCTAACCTCATTCTGGATGACCTCGACAAGGAGCTCGAACGCCGGGGCCACCGGTTCTGCCGCTACGCCGACGACTGTAACATCTATGTACGGTCACAGGCAGCGGGGGAGCGCGTCATGGCTTCGGTTACCGCCTTGCTGGAAGGCAAGCTCCGACTCCGCGTCAATCAGGCCAAGAGCGCGGTTGCACACGTCCGGGAACGTACCTTCCTCGGCCACCGTCTGACAGCGGGAGGCTTTTTGAGCATAGCGAACAAAAGTCTCACGCGGCTGAAGGAGCGGCTCAGGGCGATTACGCGCCGCAACCGAGGCATCAGCCTCGCGGCGATGATCGCACAGACCAATGCCTTCACTACAGGGTGGGTCACCTACTACCGACACGCCCGGGCTCAGACGGTTTTGCGCGAGATCGACAGCTGGCTCCGGCGCAAGCTTCGCTGCGTCCGGCTCAAACAGTGCAAGCGCACCATGACGATCGCCACTTTCTTAAGGGAAAACGGCGTCCCAGAATGGCAGGCTTGGATCTTCGCGCTCTCGGGAAAGGGCTGGTGGCGCCTGTCGGGCAGCCCTCAGGCCGCCCACGGCATGCCCAACGCATGGTTCGATCAGGCAGGTCTCTCAAGCCTCGCTCTCCAACATGCCGCCTTAAACCGTACCGGAAACCGCCGTGATACGCAGTACGTACGTCCGGTGGTGTGAGAGGGGGGCGCCGTGAGGCGCCCCCCTACTCGATTTCGGGATCAGTCCGCCGGCTTTTTCGGGATCAGTCCGCCGGGTTGTGCCTGGCCACGAAGCCGACCACGGCTTTCAGCATGGCCTTTCGGGTCTCGGCGCGCGAAAGCCAGTGGTCCTCTTCGTCGAGCACCACGACCTCATGGGGTTTGCCCGCATCCTTGAGCGCATCGGCCATCTTGCTGCTCTGTTCGAAGGGTACGACTGTATCGTCCTTGCCGTGCACAAGCAGGATCGGGGCGTCGGCATCCTCGGCATGGCGGCGCGGCGAGATCGCATCGAAATCGCCCCTGTCGCCCAGGTCCTCCTGGAGGGAATTGCGTACCATGCGCGAGCCTCCGCTCTCGTAGACGTCGGTGCGGTACATGAGAGAAATGTCCGAGACCCCCGCGACCGAGGCCGCGCAGCGGTAGAGGCCCTGTTGCAGCGTGACCCCCGCGAGCGCGGCATAGCCGCCGTAGCTTGCGCCCACGATGCAGGCCCGTGTTGGGTCGATGATCCCTTTCTCGGCGAGCGCTTGTACGCCATCGGAAATGTCGGTTTGCATGGCGCGGCCCCACTGGCCATGTCCGGCATTGCGCAGTTCGGCCGTTCGGCCGGTCGAGCCTCGAAAGTTGGGCTGGAATACGGCATAGCCGCGTGAGGCGAAGGCCTGGGCCCACCAATCGAAGCCGACCTCGTCGCTGGCGTGCGGACCGCCGTGGGGCAAGACCACAAGCGGCAGGTCGCGCGCCTCGCGGCCCGGAGGCAGGCTGAGCACGCCATCGAGCTTTAGGCCGTCCCCCGCGGTGTATGCGAACGCGGAAACCGGGCCGACCTGCGCGGTGTCGATTGCGGGGCGGTCGTTGCCAATGGCTTCGGCCCTGCGGCCGGGAACGTCGACCCAGTACCAGGTGCCGCTGTCGGCGTTGCCTTCGGTATGGACAAGCACCTGGTCGAGGTTCGCCGTCCAGTCCTGGAGGCGAGGGTTGCGACCGGGAAAGGCCTTGAAGATCAACGCCAGCTTGGTGTCGAGCTGGGGATCGAACATGACCGTCTTCGCGCTCTCGCCCGCTTCGCGGTAGCCCATGATCTGTCCGTTGCGCGGATCTGTGTACAACCGTTCGATGGCGATATTGGGCAGGTATTCGACGGGTTCGCCGCCTGCGAGGGGAACCTCGAACCAGCGGTCGCGGCCTTCCTGGTCACGCAGCCCATAGACGATGGTGCGCCCGTCCTTGCCAAAGGCGATGAGGCCCGCGCCATGGGTCGGATCATTGCCCCGGGCCAGTTCGTCGCCCTGCGCATTGACGATGTCCCAGGCGCCGGTGCGGGTATTGATGTCGAGCGTGGCTGCGACCACGCCCTGGCCGTCGACCAGCCAGTCGCGCCGGTGATCCTCACTGGCTGCGCGCGCGGCAAGGTCTACCCGGTTGCGAGCCAGATCCACGGCGTAGAGTGTCGGGCGGCCGTGGAGGAACTGCGGATCGCCCATCCCGCGTACACCCAGTTCGATCCCCCCGTAGTAGCCGATGGTCCTGCCATCGACCCGGCGGATGCCATGCGCCCCGCGCGTGGTGTCCGCGACCCTGCGCGTGTTGCCAAAGACAAGCCCGGTGGCGTTATCGGGATTGAGCGGAACGATGATCGTGCCGGTCATCTCGTATTTGGACGCGGTGAAATTCATGCCCAGCGACACCGTCGCCGAGTTGGTGATGAGGATCGTCTCGTCGTCGGCCCAGGTCAGGCCTCGAAACTTGTTGGTGCCCATCGGTACGCGCTCGATCGGCTGGATCTGCGAATCGAGAACGACCAGCCAGAACTGTCCGCCGGAGTAGCGGATCGAGGCGGTCCGGGTGCCGTCCGGCGATATGGCGATGTCGACAACAGCGGGAAGGTCGCCATAGGCATCGAGCGCGGGCGGCTCGGGCGCTGCGGCGAGGGCGGACGCGGAGCCCAACGTCGGCACGGCGGCGATAAGAAGACCGGCGCCCACGAAGCGCGCCACCGTGCACCGAATCTGACGGCTGTATGCTGGCATATCGAAAAAAGATCCCCCTGGCCGGTCCCCCATGGCCGCCACGGTCAGATTAGCCTGGCCCTTTCTGAAATCCAGTCTCACTTTCATGAGCTTGATAGAGCGGCGGAGGGGGGGGCTCTTCATGTGGGGAAGGGCGTGCCCTGTCCGCCAGGCGAGAGGCTGCCGGCCTTGCCCCGGGCAATTTTCGGCAGGCGCGTGAGGGGCATGTCCTCCCAAAGTCGGGCTAATCGTTTTCAGCCGTTTCTTTTTGCCGCGCGCATCACTACATGCGCCTTCACCATGGCACGTCCGCAACGCACTACATTCGACAAGACCAAGACCGTCGCCGAAAACCGCCGGGCCCGCTTCGATTACCATATCGAGGAAAAGTTCGAGGCCGGAATCGCGCTGACAGGCACCGAGGTGAAGTCCCTGCGCTTTGGCGAAGGCTCGATCGCCGAATCCTACGCCGAGATCAGCGGCGGGGAATGCTGGCTGATCAACGCCAACGTGCCCGAGTTCAGCCACGGCAACCGGTTCAACCACGAGCCCAAGCGTCCGCGCAAGCTCCTGCTGCACGAGCGCGAGATCGCGCGCCTGCAGGGCGCGGTGGAGCGCAAGGGCCTGACCCTGGTGCCGCTCTCGGTCTACTTCAACAGCCGGGGGCGTGCGAAAGTCGAACTCGCGCTCGCCAAGGGCAAGAACGCCGCCGACAAGCGCAACACGGTCAAGGAGCGGGACTGGAAGCGCGAACAGGGCCGCTTGCTGCGAGAACACGGATGATCACCGCCTTCGGGCGCCAGGCACGCCGGTTTGACCGGCAGGCGCCGGCCCAGGATCAGATCGCGGCCATGAGCCGCGCGGACCTGCGCTTGGGTCTTGAGAGCGGTTTGGTCTCGTGAGCCAGGGATCTCTCCTCCACCGGATTTCGGCGGCGCTGCAAAAGCGCATGCCGAGCCGTGAAGACGTGGCGGGGAACAAGTGGCTCGCGCCGGTCGCGGGACGCGCGCTCAGCCCCGAGCTCTGGCGCTTTACCCGCCGTTCGGTGCCACGCGGCGTGGCGCTAGGCCTGTTCGCAGCCTTCATCATCCCGATCGGGCAGATCTTCCTGGCCTGCCTGCTGGCCTTTCCGGCCCGCGCGAACGTGGCGGTCGCCGCGCTCCTCACTTTCGTGACCAACCCGCTGACCCTGCCCTTCTGGTTCGTGGTCGCGAACCGCGTCGGGCACTTCTTCCTGAAGCCGGGAAGCGCCGATGAGGTGGTGCAGGCCGCCGCGCAGGGCAGCAGCGTGTGGAACGATGTCAACTGGTTTGCCCATTCCGCAGGCCAGGCCGCGCTCGGCTTCGTCATCCTTGCCATCGTCAGCTCGGCGCTGGGCTATCTTGTCGCGGGTTGGGTATGGCGGTACTGGATCGGGCATAAGCAGCGCGAGCGCCGCCTGCGCAAGCCGGGCAAGCGTGGGCGCACGCCGCCGGACATGAGGACGGAACAGGACGAGTGATCTCAGCCGAGGATACGCCGCAGCCTGCAAACCGCCGCTCCCTGATCGATGTGCTGGTCGTGGTCGGTGCTCTTGCCGCCAGCCTCGCCCTGGTCTGGGTCCTGGCCCGCGATCCAGTGCTCAGCGCGGTCTTTGGCGGAGCCATGCTCGTTTTTGCAGGACTGGCCTTCGTTCTGTCCCGGCGCGGCGGCGAAGTCGCCAGCCCCGATTTTGCCCAGCCCGACTGGTCGGTGACGGTCGCCGCGATCGAGCGTCCGGACGTGGCCGTCGCGATTACCGACAGGGCCGGGCGGCTGACTTGCGCCAACACCATCTTTGAGAGCCAGTTCGGGGTCGCGAGCGCGCCGCCGATGCTAGCGCTCGATGCGGCCTCGCAGGAGCGCCTCGCCCAGGCGACGCGCATGGCCCTGCGCGACGGACAGGCCACGTGCGATGTCGCGGCCGAGGCCCCGGCTGGGCTCGGTGCTCCGCTCTGGACCGCGCAGCTGCGCCGGGCCGGGCGCGGTGACGATTTCCTGATCTGGACCTTCACGCCCCAGTCCGCGCCCGATCTTGTCGGAGGCTTCGCGCAGCATCTCGAAGGCGGCCTTGGCCGGGGGCTGGCACGGGGGGGAATCGCCGCCGCGCTGGTCGAGCCGGATGGCACGATCCGCGCGGCCAGCGCGCTCTTTGCCGAACAGGCGGCGGGCGATCCCGAGGCAAGCCTTGCCGGAACCGACTTCATCGAACTTCTCGCCCGTGACGAGAACGACACGATCAGCTGGGCCCGCAGCGAAAGCCATGGCGAGCCGATGGTTCTCTACGCCGTGCCGGTCGCCGATCCCGATACGCCCGACCCGCTCGACGAGACGACGACGCCGTCGCTGATGCTGGCGGTTCCCGCCTCGCAGGGGATCGGCGCGCGCGCCGGAGGCAGCGGGGCTTCACCGCACCTGGAAGCGCTTCTGGCGCAGCTTCCGCTGGGGCTTGCCATGGCGGATCGCGATGGCCGCCTGCTCTTTGCCAATTCGGCGTTCATGCGCGCGGCTGGCCGTGAGGGCGAGGACGCACCGACTTATCCCACCGACCTCGTCGTGCGCGAGGACAAGAGGGCGCTCTCCGAGGCGATCCGCCGCTTTGCGCAAGGTCCGTCCAGCGCAGGCGACATTGCCGTGCGCCTGTCCGCACAGGCGGAGGATCCGGTCTCGCTCAGCCTTGCCGGTGTGCGGGGGCTGGGCGATGCGGCGGTTCTCCTGGGGCTCACGGATACCTCGGAGGAAACCCGGCTCAAGCGCCAGGTCGCGCAGGCGACCAAGATGCAGGCCGTGGGCCAGTTGGCGGGCGGTGTTGCCCACGATTTCAATAACGTGCTGACCGCTATCCTGGGCACCTGCGATCTTATGCTGATGCGCCATACGCCCGGCGATTCCGACTACGACGACATCCAGCAGATCCGGGCCAATTCCAACCGGGCGGCCTCGCTGACGCGCCAGCTTCTTGCCTTCTCGCGCCAGCAGACGCTGCGCCCGGAAGTGCTCCAGCTGCCCGACGTGGTGGCCGACGTCTCGCAGATGCTGCGCCGCCTCATTGGTGAGAAGATCGAACTGGTGGTCAAGCACGACCGTGATCTGGGCCCCGTGCGCGCCGACCCCACGCAGTTGGAGCAGGTGATCGTCAACCTGTGCGTCAATGCGCGCGATGCGATGCAGGGGCGCGGCGATGGATCGGGCAAGCTCACCCTCTCCACCCGCAAGGTCCTGACAAGCGACGCGCGCACCTCGCGCAGCGAGATCATCCCGGCGGGTGACTACACCGCGCTTATTGTCGAGGATACGGGCGGCGGCATTCCGCCCGAGGTCATCGGCAAGATTTTCGAGCCGTTCTTCACCACCAAGGAGCAGGGCAAGGGCACCGGCCTTGGGCTCTCCACCGTCTATGGCATCGTCAAGCAGTCGGGCGGCTTCATCTTCGCCGAAAGCGAACCGGGCAAGGGCACGCGCTTCGTGGTCTACCTGCCCGTCTACCATCCCGCTCCGGGCGCGCAGGTGGAGGCCGACGCACCCGAAGCGCAGGCCGAGACCGAGCCGAGCCAGTGGGCCGGGGGCGGGCGCATCCTGCTCGTCGAGGACGAAGTGACCGTCCGGATCATCGCCGAGCGTGCGCTGGTGCGCCAGGGCTACGAAGTGACCTGCGCCGAGGATGGCGAGGACGGCCTTGCCAAGGTCGAGGACGTGATCGCGGCCGGGGGCGGATTTGACCTGGTCGTCTCCGACGTCGTCATGCCCAGCCTCGACGGACCCGGCATGGCGCGCGAGATCCGCGCCATCGTGCCGGGCATGCCGGTGCTGTTCATGTCCGGCTATGCCGAGGAGCAATTGCGCAAGGAAATCGGGCTCGCCAATGCCTGGTTCATGCCCAAGCCGTTTTCGGTGCAGCAGCTCTCCGAAAAGGTCGGTGAGGTTCTCGCCCGCACCGCAAAGTAGCGCCGACTCCGCGCGCCTCTGTTCGAAACTGTGGAAACGGACGGTTCGTGGATCCGTGTCGCTGTGGCCATGATGTGCGGGCCTTGGTGACCGGTGCTGGCGGGCTGTGAGTGGCGCAAGTGGGCGAAGGCGTACAGGCGATCATCCGAGGGTGGTGGAGGTGTGCGCCGCCGAAAAGTCCCCGTTTCGGAAGGTTTAGGAGCGGGGTTACGTGCGGCCAGAGCGTGCGTGCCTGCGCCATGTGGATGGTCGATGCGGCCCGCTGCACGCCCACCGGCAGGCGGTTAAAATTTGTTCAAATGCAGATGTTCTCATCTTGTTCGCGGAGAACAAATGGAATACATAGTCCTCGGTGACGTTGACCTTTCCGGTCAGCCCGGTAGCACAGGGGAAGTTTTATGGCTGCTCAGCTCAAGCTGATCCAGGAAGGCAAGGAAAAGGACGCGATGGACCGTCAGAAGGCGCTCGACGCGGCACTCGCACAGATCGACCGTGCGTTTGGCAAGGGCTCGGCTATGAAGCTGGGCTCGAAGGAAACGATGCAGGTCGAGGCGATCTCGACCGGCTCGCTGGGGCTCGACATCGCACTCGGCATCGGCGGCCTGCCCAAGGGCCGCGTGATCGAGGTGTACGGCCCGGAAAGCTCGGGCAAGACCACGCTCGCGCTGCACGTCATTGCCGAGGCGCAGAAGAATGGCGGCACGGCGGCGTTCGTCGATGCCGAGCACGCGCTTGATCCGGTCTACGCCAAGAAGCTGGGCGTGGACATCGATGAGCTGGTCGTTTCGCAGCCGGACACCGGTGAGCAGGCGCTGGAGATCACCGACACCCTGGTGCGCTCGAACGCGATCGACGTGCTGGTGGTAGACTCGGTCGCCGCGCTCGTTCCCCGCGCGGAAATCGAAGGCGAGATGGGCGACAGCCACGTCGGCCTCCAGGCCCGCCTGATGAGCCAGTCGCTGCGCAAGCTGACCGGCTCGATCAACCGTTCCAAGTGCATGGTGATCTTCATCAACCAGCTGCGCATGAAGATCGGTGTCATGTACGGCAACCCGGAGACGACGACGGGCGGTAACGCGCTCAAGTTCTACGCCTCGGTCCGTCTCGACATTCGTCGCACCGGCCAGATCAAGGATCGTGACGACATCATCGGCAACTCGACCCGCGTGAAGGTGGTGAAGAACAAGGTGGCCCCGCCCTTCAAGCAGGTCGAGTTCGACATCATGTACGGCGAGGGCATCTCCAAGATCGGCGAGATCCTCGATCTGGGCGTGAAGGCGGGTATCGTCGAGAAGTCGGGCTCGTGGTTCAGCTACGATTCGATCCGCATCGGCCAGGGCCGCGAGAACGCCAAGAATTTCCTTAAGGAGAACACGGAAGTCTGTGATCGGCTCGAGAAGGCGATCCGCGGCCAGCGCGAAGGCCTCTCCGAAGAGATGATGGTCGGCCCCTCGGCAGAAGACGAGGAATAAGGCTTCCCGTACCTTCGCCGCGAAGCGGTGGAAGGCATGATCAAAACGAAAAGAGCCCCGGCTGCAAAGTCGGGGCTCTTTTCGTTTTGCCGTGATCGGGCGGGACGAAGTTCGGGAATCGAGGAGCAAGAGAACAAGAAGGAATTCATCCAAGGGGCCATTGCCCCTTGACCCCGGAATGGGCGACCTCACCGCCTCCAGCCACGGTGGCGCGTCAAAGGTGAACTCGACAGGTCTGGGAGCCCGAGGGCAATGGCCCTCGGCAATCATCCCTTCACACCTTGTGGACCTGCCTCAGGAACTTCGATCCAGCAGGTCGAGGAAATTGCGGGCCGCCTCGCGTTCGGCCTCGTCCTTGAAGGCCACGTCGAGGTCGGGGGCCTGTCCGAACATGTGCATGAGCGCCCAGAGCGCGAAGCGGCGGCCGGGGTCTTTCTCCATGCCCAGGTCCACCTTCATCTTTTCCAGTCCGCTCTCGAGCGCGCCGGGGCTGATGGTGGTGGGATCGTCGGTGCCGAAGTAGCGGCGCAGTTGGTCGTTGAAGTCCATGGTGTGGGCTCGCGTGTCAGTCGTTGGAGGTCAAGACCTTTGCGAAGGCTTGTGTATCGGTATTGCCGCCCGAGAGGACGACGGCGGTCTGCGGGCCGACCTCGACTTTGCCCGCAAGGACGGCAGCCAGCGCGGCCGCGCCGCCCGGTTCGACGACGAGGCGGAGTTTCTCGAAGGCGAGGCGCTGGGCGCGGCGCACTTCGGCCGGGGTGACGGTCAGCCCGAAGGGGCAGTGCAGCGAGAGCACCGCGAAGTTGATGGGGTGCGTCGCGGGTGTCTGCAGCGCATCGCACGCCGTTGGCGGCGCGTCGGGCCCGACGGGCAGGATCTTTCCGGCGGCAAGGCTGCGGCAGACATCGTCCCAGCCTTCGGGCTCAACCGGGACGATGGCTGCGTCCGGGCAGGCAAGTGCAAGGCCCGCAGCCAGGCCGCCGCCGCCGCAAGGGGTGACGATCCGGTCGGGGCCCAGCCCGGTCATGTGTCCCATCTGCGCCGCGATCTCGATCCCGACCGAGCCCTGGCCCTCGATCACCCAGGGGTCGCCGAAGGGATGGACGAGCGTAGCCCCGCGCTCGGCGCAGAGTTTGCGGGCGACTTCGTCACGATTGACGCCGCCGGGGCGGTCGTAGAGCACCACCTCGGCGCCAAGTGCGCGCGTGTTGGCGAGCTTCACGGCGGGCGCATCGGTGGGCATGACGATGGTGGCGGCAATACCCAGCTTGCGCGCGGCCCAGGCGATGCCTTGCGCGTGGTTGCCGCTCGACACGGCAAGAACCCCGCGCGTGCGGGCCTCGGCGTCAAGATCGGTCAGCCGGTTCCAGGCGCCTCGAATCTTGAAGGCGCCGATGGGCTGCAGGCATTCGGCCTTGCACCAGATCGTGGTGCCTTCGATGTCGAGGGGGAGCAGGGGTGTCTCGGGCAGGATCTCGGCCACCTTGCGGGCGGCGAGTTCGACACCTTCGTGCGTCGGATGGCGTAGATGGGGCTCGGTCATGCCCCGTCTCATAACCTCAGCGCGTCAGCCGCACCAACTGGTAATAGCGCATGGGGCCATCCTGAATGCCACAGGCAAGCCCATGGGCATGGGCCAGGTCATGGGCAACATCGGGTAGCGCATGGCGCGGGCTGACATGGAACTTCATGAGCCAGGCCCGAAGCGCGCGCCGGGCGGGTTGGGGAAGGCCCGCCGCATCGCCAAAGTCGACAATATGGAGTGAGCCGCCCGGGGCGAGACAGGCGGCCGCGTGGGCCACGCAGGACTGCCAGTCCGGGATCATCGAGATCGCATAGGAAAGGACGATCCGGTCGAAGCCCTCCCGTCCAAACAGCGCGACGGGATCGAAAGTCGTCGCATCCCCGAGCGCCAGTTCGCCCTGACCGCCCAAGCGTTTGCGCGCGCTCTTGAGCATCTCGCGCGAGATATCGAGGCCGAACGGGCGGACACCGGGCCAGGCCTGAGTAATCTGGGCAAGGTTGCGCCCGGTTCCGCAGCCCAGTTCCAGGACGGCCATCCCGGGCTCCGCGTCCAGTTCGCGGATCAGCCGGTCGCGCCCGAACAGGTAGTACTTGCGCGTCAGGTCGTAGATCGGCCGCTGCCAGCGGTAGATCGTGTCCATCAGGCGCGCGTGATCGCGGGGCTGGCTGGCCATGGTCCTATCCCTTGCGCACGTAGAGGTGGACGCCGCCGTAGATCGAGGAGCGGTCCGCCTCGGTCGCGCGGCGCGATTCGTCCTCGCGGTAGTCCCAGCAATCGAGAATGGCGTCGGGCACCCGGCCCGGCAGCAGCGTGGGCTCGGCCGCGGTGCGGAAAAGGACGCGCGCGCCCGGCGCAGCGACGCGGGTCATCTCGTGCCACAGGTCGGTGAGCTGGGTGTCGCTCATCCAGTCCTGCGCATCGAGGAGGATGAAGCGGTCGAAGGCGCCATGATCGCTCGCGCGCACGGTCTCGGTGAAATTGGCATGTTCGACCTGCACCCGGTCCAGCCGGTCGCGGACAGCCTGGATATTGTCGCGCTGGAGGTAGGGCGGGAGCGGCGCCTCGCAGGTGCGGCCATAGCCACGCGAAAAGGCCTGCCAGGCAAAGTAGTTGTCGTTGACCGGAAAGCCGCAGGCGAGCTTTTCGAGGCGCGCGCGCAGGACATCGGCCATGCGCTGCTCGCCGCCCAGGGCGTCGTACTGGGCCGGCGGAATGCCAAGGCCGAAGAGCGAGGCGGGATGGTTGGTAAGCCAGCGCACGAGACGGCGCTCGAAGACGGGGGCGAAGCGCTCGTCGAACAGGCGGCGCTGTTCCTCGACGCTTTCCGCGCCCAGGATCTCGGCGGGATCGAGGCGATAGAGGCGCGCGATCATGTGCGCGGCTCCGATGAACCCGCCGAGCAGGCCCTGCTTGTAGATCCCGCGCGTGAAGGCGCGGATACGGCGGCGCCCGACAAGGTCACGCCCTTCCCAGTAGCGGCGCGTCGTCTCGTCGAGGTGCGGGGCGAGCCGTTCGCGGTAGATTGCGACATTGCCCGGATGGTCCGCCTCGGCGATGAACCGGCGCAGTTCGGCGTAGGTGGTGAGTTCGCGGATCGCGACGTGCTTCAGCTTGTTGAGCGCAACGTGCGCGGTGTTGAGGTCCACCACCGTTACCGAGGCCGGGTTTGCGGTGAGGTAGGACAGCGCGTTGCAGCCCCCGCTTGCAATGGTGAGGATGCGGCTGTCGCTCTCGAGCGCGAGCGCCTCCATGTCCGCGACCGGGTCCTCCCAGATCTGGGCGTAGACCAGCCCCTTGAAGGCGAGCGCGAAGGCCTTGTCGAGCAGCCTGGCCCCCGCGCGCGCTTCGCGGCGGACGACGGCGCCGTCGATCAGGTTGGCTTTCGTGGCGGTGGCGGGAGCGGTCATGCGGGAGGTCACGGGCAGGATGTCCTTTGCCGATGCGAGAATGTGTCGCGTCTCATGACCGCTGTGCCGCCTTCGCGTGACCGCGCGATGACGTCTTGGGGACGCTTTATGACAGCTGCAAAAGCGCACCTGCATGCACCTTGATGTGCAAATCGGGGAGGGCGCGCAGTTGAGTTGTCACGCAGGACCCTTATATGCGGGCCTTTCCCCGGCTCGCGGCGAAGGAGAATGACAGGTGAGCAAGGTTCTGGTTATCGGCGCAGGTGGCGTCGGCTCGGTCGCGGTCCACAAGATGGCCATGAATCCCGATATCTTCAGCGATATCCATCTTGCGAGCCGCACGGTCTCCAAGTGCGAGGCGATTGCCGAATCGGTCAAGGACCGCACCGGCGTCACGATCAACACGTACGCCATTGACGCCGACGACGTGGCGGCGACCTCGGATTTGATCCGCCAGATCGGCCCCGAACTCGTTGTCAATCTCGCGCTGCCCTACCAGGATCTTGCGATCATGGATGCGTGCCTGGCGACCGGCGTCAACTACATGGACACCGCGAACTACGAGCCCAAGGACGTGGCCAAGTTCGAGTACCACTGGCAGTGGGCCTACCAGGACAAGTTCAAGGAAGCCGGCCTCACTGCCCTCCTGGGTTCGGGTTTCGATCCGGGCGTGACCAGCGTGTTCGCGATGTGGCTCAAGAAGCACAAACTGAAGACTATCCGCACGCTCGACATCCTCGACTGCAACGGCGGTGACCACGGCCAGGCCTTCGCGACCAACTTCAACCCGGAAATCAACATCCGCGAAGTGACCGCGCCCGCGCGCCACTGGGAGAACGGCGAGTTCGTCGAGACCCCGGCGATGGCGAACAAGCAGGCCTTCGACTTCGAGGCTGTCGGCCCCAAGAACATGTACATGATGTACCATGAGGAACTGGAAAGCCTCGCCAAGTTCCTGCCCGAGATGGAACGCGGCCGCTTCTGGATGACCTTTGGCGATGAGTACATCAAGCACCTCACCGTGCTGCAGAATGTGGGCATGACCCGAATCGATCCGGTCCTGTACAACGGCGTCGAGATCGTGCCGCTGCAGTTCCTCAAGGCCGTGCTGCCCGAGCCCAGCTCGCTCGGCTCGACCACCAAGGGCAAGACGAACATCGGCGACATCGCGACCGGCGAAGCGCTCGACGGCTCGGGTGAGAAGACGTTCTACATCAAGAACATCTGCGATCACGAAGACGCCTTCGAGGAAACCGGCAACCAAGCCGTCTCCTACACCACCGGCGTTCCCGCAATGGTCGGCGCGGCCATGCTGCTGACGGCCAAGTGGAAGGGCGAGGGCGTGTTCAACATGGAGCAGTTCGATCCCGATCCGTTCCTGGAGATGCTGGGCGAGCAGGGCCTGCCCTGGACCGTCGAGGAACTCGCCGAACCGCTGCCGTTCTGATCGCGCGCGGCGCGTCGATGGAGCTGGGCGGCACCCGTGTCGAGGTCTGGCAAGGGGATATCACGCAGCTGGCGGTGGATGCCATCGTCAACGCGGCGAATTCCTCCTTGCTGGGCGGTGGGGGCGTCGATGGCGCCATCCACCGCGGCGCGGGGCCGGAACTCCTGGCCGAATGCCGCGAACTGGGTGGCTGCCCGACCGGCGAAGCGCGCTTGACGGGAGGCTACAAGCTTCCCGCGCGCCAGGTCATCCACACTGTAGGGCCGGTCTGGCATGGCGGTGGGCAGGGGGAGGCAGAGCTTCTCGCCCGATGCTACCGCTCCAGCCTGGACCTGGCCCGCGGTGCGGGGCTGCGCACGCTGGCGTTCCCGGCAATCTCGACCGGGGTCTATGGCTATCCCGCGGCGATGGCGGCCAAGGTCGCGGTTGGAGCGATCGCCAATCTGCTCCGGGAACATCCCGGAGCTTTCGACACTATCTTGCTGGTCGGTTTCGACCACGATGCCACGGCCGTGCTCCGCGCGGCGCTGGCCGCGTTGGAGAACTAGGGAAACATGGAAACCAAAGCCGGTGATCCGGGCGCCTTTGCCCATTTCGATCTGTCGCGCGTCGACAGCCCTGCCTTCGTCGTCGATGCGGCCAAGCTGCGCGCGAACCTTCAGATCCTGCAGGACGTGGGCGAGCGTTCGGGCGCCAAGGTGCTTTCGGCGCTGAAGGCGTTCTCGATGTGGTCGACCGCTCCGATCATCGGGGAATACCTCGATGGCGTATGCACCTCGGGGCTATGGGAAGCGCGTCTGGCGAGCGAGTTCTATGACGGCGAGATCGCGACCTACTGCGCGGCCTACAAGCCCGATGAACTGGACGAGATCCTGCGCCTCTCGGACCACGTGATCTTCAATTCGCCCCAGCAGATCGTGCGCTGCTCGGCGATCATCGCGAACGCGCGGGCGCGCGGCGAAACCTTCGATATCGGCCTTCGCATCAACCCGATGCAGCCCGAGGGCGAAGTCGCCAAGTACGATCCCAGCGCCCCGCATTCGCGTCTGGGCTTTCCCATCGACCAGCTCAGCGAAGAGCATGTCGAGCTCGTCGACGGCATCCACTTCCACAACTTGTGCGAACAGGGCTTCGGCCCGCTCGACCGCACCTGGGACAAGGTGTTCGACTACCTCGAACCCTTCTTTGGCCAGCTCAAGTGGATCAACGTGGGTGGCGGCCACCACATCACCCGCGCCGATTACGAGCGCGAGGAACTGATCACCTTCCTGTCCGATATGGCCGAGGATACCGGCGCGGAAATCTACATCGAGCCGGGCGAGGCCGTGGCGCTCGATGCGGGTATCCTGGTCGGCACCGTGCTCGACACCGGGTGGAACGGCATGCCGGTCGCCATCGTCGACATTTCGGCGACCTGCCACATGCCCGATGTGATCGAGGCGCCCTACCGCCCGGCCATGCTGGGCGAGATCCCGGCGGCCGATCACGGCATGGTCGATGAAGGCGAAGGCGGGGCGATCCGCCTGGGGGGGCCTTCGTGCCTCGCGGGCGATGTCATCGGCGACTACCGTTTCCCCAAGGACCCGCAGCCGGGCACGCGCTTCGCGTTCCTCGACCAGGCGCACTACTCGATGGTCAAGACGACGACCTTCAACGGGGTCGCGCTGCCCTCGATCTGGCTGTGGGATTCGGAAACCGATTCGCTCGAGTGCGTCCGTCGCTTCGACTACGAGGATTTCCGTAACAGGCTCAGTTGAGCTTTGGTTGAAACGCGCGCCAAGGCCTGTTAGGCGCGCGCCCTTCAACTGGTCCCGGACAGGGGCCGGGTGGGCACGTGCCCCGCGAATCGTGCGGAGCGACTCGTTAAGTTCTGCGTTTGGAACGGCTGATAGAGTCGCTTCTAGGCGCATGACGGGAGCGGCGCCGCGCGGATCCATGGTCTGCAACATCGTGTTGTTACGGAAAGGAAAAATTTGGCTGATTGGCAAGCTCTCGTACGTGTGAACCGACATTTGTGACGGTTTCGTGAAATCTTTGGTTTTTCACTTGCGATTCAGCGCATCAGTCTTATATCCGCCCCTCGCTGCCCCATGGGGACTTCCAAACCGCAAGGCAGCTTTGTCGCTAACAATTTCGCTGGGGGTCCCTTGAATTGCTCCAACATCTCGACGCACCGGCCGTAGCGCGCGAAATCGCGCCTGACGAACCCGTTATCCTGAACCGCCCGCACGCTGCGGCGCGCGCCGCTCGATTCTTCGCGACGAAGTTTCCGGGCCGCTCGCTCTATGCGGTCAAGGCCAATCCCTCGCCCGATCTGATCCAGATCCTGTGGGACAACGGGATCACGCATTACGACGTCGCCTCCATCACCGAGGTGCGCATGGTGCGCGCGACGCTTCCCGAAGCGACGCTGTGCTTCATGCACCCGGTCAAGACGGCGAGCGCGATCCGCGAGGCCTATTTCAAGCACGGTGTGCGCACCTTCAGCCTGGATACCCAGGAAGAGGTCGACAAGATCGTGGCCGCGACCACTGACGAGAACGGTGTGCGCGCGAAGGACCTGCGCCTGTGTGTGCGCCTGCGCGTCTCCTCGGAATATTCCGAGCTCAGCCTTGCCTCCAAGTTCGGTGTCGATCTTGTCGATGCAGGCCAGCTGCTCCAGTCGACCCGCCAGGTCGCGGACTGGCTGGGCGTGTGCTTCCACGTGGGCAGCCAGGCGATGACCCCGTTCGCCTATGTCCAGGCGCTCGAGCGCGCGCGCGCCGCGATTGCCGATGCCGGTGTCGTGATCGACATGATCGACGTGGGTGGGGGCTTCCCCTCCAGCTACCCGGGCATGGAACCGCCGCCGCTCGAGGATTACTTCGCGATCATTCACCGCCACTTCGAAGCGATGCCGATTGCCTACAACGCGGAGCTGTGGTGCGAGCCCGGTCGTGCGCTGTCGGCCGAGTACAATTCGCTGATCGTCAAGGTCGAGAAGCGCCGCGGGGAAGAGCTGTACATCAACGACGGGGCCTATGGCGCGCTCTATGATGCGGCGCACGTGGCCTGGCGTTTCCCGGTCCGCCACATCCCGCGCGATGTCGACAACGACAATGCAGCGATGGACGCGGCCGAACTGGAAGCCTTCTCGTTCTACGGCCCGACCTGCGACGATGCGGACTTCATGGAAGGTCCCTTCATGCTGCCTCCGGGCATCAAGGCGGGCGACTGGATCGAGGTCGGCATGCTGGGCGCCTATGGCGCGGCGATGAAGACTGCGTTCAACGGCTTTGGCGGCGCGGAAGTCGTCATTGTCGAGGATGAGCCGATGGCCAGCCTCTACACCGGCGATCGTGCGGACCCGCGCGTGTCGGACAACGTGGTCTCGCTGCGCTGAGGCGTCGCGCTCGAACGGAATGAAAAAGGCCCCCGGAACCATGTGTTCCGGGGGCCTTTTTGGTGTGGCTATGAGCCTTACGCGGAGAACAGGTCCTTGAGGCGATGGGGCTGGCAGCGCAGGTACTGCGGGGCGGCCTTGACCTGCGCGCCAAGCGCGGCGGCGGCGTGCCAGGGCCAGCGCGGGTCGTAGAGAACCGTACGCGCCAGCGCGATCATGTCGGCATCGCCCGTCGCGACGATGGCCTCGGCCTGCTCGGGTTCGGTGATGAGGCCGACCGCGATGACGGGGACGTTCACGGCCTCCTTGACGGCGCGGGCCAGCGGTACCTGGTAGCTGGGGCCGACGGGGATCTTCTGGTCCACGTGGAGACCGCCCGAGGAAATGTGCATGGCGGCAACCCCGCGCGCTTCCAGTGCCTTGGAGAAGGCCACGGACTGTTCGATGTCCCAGCCGCCCTCGACCCAATCGGTGCCCGAGATGCGCATGGTGACGGGCTTCTCCGAAGGGAAGGCGGCGCGCACGGCGTCGAAGACCTCAAGCGGGAAGCGCATGCGGTTTTCCAGGCTTCCGCCGTATTCGTCGGTACGCGTGTTGGAGAGCGGCGAGAGGAACTGGTGGAGCAGGTAGCCGTGCGCGCCGTGAAGCTGGATGGCATCGATGCCAAGGCGCGCAGCGCGCACGGCGGCCTGGGCAAAGGCATCGCGAAGACGCGCCAGACCCTCGGTGTCGAGGGCGGCGGGGGCGTTGTCATCGGCGGAGAAGGGAATGTCCGAGGCCGAGACGGTCTGCCAGCCGTTCGCCGCGTCAGGCGCGATCTGGCCGCCGCCGTCCCAGGGCTTTTCGCAGCTGGCCTTGCGGCCTGCGTGGCCGAGCTGGATGACGATGGGCATGTCCGACCAGCGCCGCACCGATTGCAGCACCTTGTCCATCGCGGCTTCGGTCGCATCGTCCCACAGGCCGACGTCGGCGTAGGTGATGCGCCCTTCCGGGCTGACTGCGGTGGCCTCGATGGTGAAGGCGCCCGCGCCCGATTGGGCGAGCTGGCCGATGTGCATCGCGTGCCAGTCGGTCATGCAGCCATCCTGTGCCGAGTACTGGCACATGGGGGCGATGACGATGCGATTGGAAAGGGTGAGATCGCCCAGCGTGATCGGCGAGAAGAGTTTTGCCATTGGGTCCTCGGATCAACGGGCCGCGAGAGGCGCGGACCTTGCGTGACCCCCTAGATGGGACCTGGCTGGCATAAGGGAAGGGGGCGGGCCGGAAGTTATCCGGCCACGCCCAAAAGGAATTTTCTGACGTGAAGGGGGCTGGGGCGCAGGTGCGTTCAGGCGGCCTTGCGCATTTCCAGGCGTTCCCAGATCTCGACCAGGGCGCGCGTGAGATGGTCCATCATTTCCTCGGTGTGTGCAGGGCCCGGCGTGAAGCGCAGGCGCTCCTTGCCGCGCGGCACGGTCGGGAAGTTGATCGGCTGCACGTAGGCGCCGTATTCGGCGAGCAGGATGTCGCTGATCTTCTTGGCCTTGACCGGATCGCCGACCATCAGCGGCACGATGTGCGTGGTCGAATTCATGACCGGAAGACCCGCTTCACGGAACTTGGCCTTCATCATTGCGGCCGACTTCTGCTGCGCCTCGCGCTCGACGCTCGAGCTCTTGAGGTGCTTCACCGAGGCGAGCACGCCCGCGACCAGCACCGGCGAGAGCGAGGTCGTGAAGATGAAGCCCGGCGCATAGGAGCGGATGCAGTCGATGATCTTCTGGTCGGCGGCGATGTAGCCACCCATGACGCCGAATGCCTTGCCCAGCGTACCCTCGATGATGTCGATGCGGTGCGCGGCCTTGTCGCGGTCGGTGATGCCGCCGCCGCGCGGGCCGTACATGCCCACCGCGTGAACCTCGTCGATGTAGGTCAGCGCGTTGTACTTTTCGGCGAGGTCGCAGATCTCGTGGATCGGGGCGACGTCGGCGTCCATCGAATAGACCGATTCGAACGCGATCAGCTTGGGCAGCGCGGGGTCGGTCTCGGCCAGCAGTTCCTCGAGGTGTTCAAGGTCGTTGTGGCGGAAGATCTTCTTGGGGCAGCCTGCGTTGCGGATGCCGGCGATCATGCTCGCGTGGTTCAGCTCGTCCGAGAAGATCACGCAGCCCGGCAGCAGCTTGGCGAGCGTGGACAGCGTCGCATCGTTCGAGACGTAGCCCGAGGTGAAGAGCAGCGCGCCTTCCTTGCCGTGCAGGTCGGCCAGCTCGGATTCCAGCTCGATATGGTAGTGGGTGTTGCCGCCGATGTTGCGCGTGCCACCCGAGCCCGCGCCCACGTCGTGCAGCGCCTCTTCCATGGCCTCGATCACCTTGGGGTGCTGGCCCATGGCAAGGTAGTCGTTCGAGCACCACACCGTGATCGGCTTGGGGCCATTGTGCCCGGCAAAGCAGCGGGCGTTGGGGTAGGCCCCCTTGTTGCGCAGGATATCGATGAAGACGCGATAGCGACCTTCGGAGTGAAGGCGATCGATCGCCTGGTCGAAAATCTGATCGTAGTTCACGAAAGCCTTGTCCTGCTCTACGCCGTCATGCCTTTTGCTCTGCGCCGGCTTAACCTTTGCCTCTATCCGTCCCCCGGTCCAGTCCTTTCGGGACTTTCCCATGGAAAGACGAACTCTACCCCGTATCGCGGGCCAATACATTATCCCTTGGTCCATGACCAGAACGTTGTCCCATATAGACGTATCGACTTTGTACGGAAGTGGACGCCTTGTCCTAGCCGTGCTGCCGGTTTTCTCCCGATTTGCGAAAGCTTCTGTGGCTCTCTGCGTGACTGTGCCTATTGCCGCGCTGTGACTTGCAAACATTGATCGCCATCAAGGTTTGCAAGGAGTTTCAATCTGAAGGGCCCTTGGGCCGGTGTC
Source organism: Novosphingobium decolorationis (assembly GCF_018417475.1). Lineage (NCBI taxonomy): Bacteria > Pseudomonadati > Pseudomonadota > Alphaproteobacteria > Sphingomonadales > Sphingomonadaceae > Novosphingobium > Novosphingobium decolorationis. The sequence continues at coordinate 962,590 of NZ_CP054856.1, read as the reverse complement.
AGAAGTGTTCGATGCTCGCCAGCCCGAAGCGGGCAAGAGCCGTGCTGTAGGCGCGTGCGGCCACAGGATCTCCGGTGAAGAGCGCGCGGTCGGGCGTGCGGCGGGCAAACGCCTGCCCATGTGTCAATCGGGCGACCTGTCGTGCGATCCCCTGTGCGCCGTGGACGAAGCGCACATCGGGCCCGAATGCGGCGGAAAGTTCCGGTTCCAGAAGCGGGAAATGGGTGCAGGCCAGCACCACCGTGTCGATCCGCTCGCCGCCGGGCATGGCGCGCAGAGCCTCCACCGCACGCGAAATGGCGGCGGGATCGACGCTCTCGCCGCGCAGCTTGGCCTCGGCGGCATCGACCAGTTCGGGCGCGCCGTGGCGCAGGAGCTGCTGGTCGGCGGCAAATTCGCGTTCGAGCCGGTCGACATAGCCCTGCCGGATCGTCGCCTGGGTGCCGAGAAGGCCGATGACCCCGCTTTGCGTCATCGCAGCCGCCGGCTTTATCGCGGGGACGGTGCCCACGATGGGTGTTTCGAGGACTTCGCGCACCATACCGAGCGCAATCGTGGAGGCGGTGTTGCAGGCAATGCAGATGAGCCGGGGGCGAAAGCGCTCGGCCATGCGGCCAAGAAGACCGGCCACGCGCGCGGCAATCTGCGCTTCGGTCTTGGTGCCATAGGGCAGGCCGGCGGTGTCGGCGGCGTAGAGAATGGGAGCCTCGGGCAGGAGATGGCGCACTTCGTCAAGGACGGTGAGACCGCCCACGCCCGAATCGAACAGCAGCACGGGCGCGGCTGCGTCGAGCCCTCCGATATCCGCCTTCACCGTGTCCGCTTCGAGAATTTCGCCTGCCATCACCTTGCCTTGAGCCCACTAGGCTACCTTGAGCCAAGCTCCAGTTAGCCGCGATAGCGCGCATGTCGCAACGCGGGAAGCGGCAACTGGTCGCACCAGCGCGGCAGTTGCGCGCGCAAGATGTCTTCGCCTTGCCTTCCAATCGGGCTATGGGGCGCGCCATGGATTGGATTCTTGCTCTTCTTGTCGGCTACGGCTTCGGCTCGGTGCCCTTCGGTCTCATGCTCACCCAGCTTGCCGGGATGGACGATTTGCGGTCCATCGGCTCGGGCAATATCGGGGCGACCAATGTCTTGCGCACGGGCAACAAGAAGCTCGCCGCTGCAACCCTTCTGCTTGACCTCGCCAAGGGCCTGGCGGCGGTGGCGATGACGTCACTGCTCTGGCCGGAGTGGACCTGGCTGGCCGCGCTTGGCGCCTTCTTCGGCCACTGCTTCCCGGTCTGGCTCAAGTTCAAGGGCGGCAAGGGCGTGGCGACCACGGCGGGCATCGCCTTTGCCTACGCCTGGCCCATCGGCCTTGCCTACGCGGTGGCCTGGATCGGCCTCCTTGCCGTGGTGCGCATTTCCTCGGTTGCGGGGATCAGCGCGGCGGTCATCGCGCCGCTCGTCGCCTACCTTGTCGGTCAGAACGAGGCCGCGATGGTGCTCGGGGTTATTGCCCTTGTCGTCCTCTTCCAGCATCGTGCCAATATCGACCGCCTGATCGCGGGGACCGAACCCAGGGTGGGCAGCAAGAAGTAGAACGTATCTGCGGGGGCGAATGGACGAGGCGAAGGAGTCTGCGGGCACGGTCGGGAAGGAACGGCTGCAACTGAGCCAGGAGGAAGCCTTCGCGCGCATCCGCCTGCTGCGCTCGCCCAATGTTGGGCCCGTCAGCTACCGCCAGCTTCTGGGCAGATTCGGCACCGCAATCGCCGCGCTTGAGGCGCTGCCCGATATCGCCGGGAAGGGGGGCAGGCGCTACACCGCCGCCCCGGTCAAGCGCATCGACGCAGAGACGAGCGCGATGCGCAAGCTGGGCGCGCGCTATCTCTTCCACGATTCGCCGGACAATCCCCCCTTGCTTGCGCAAGTGAGCGGCGCTCCGCCGATCCTGACCTGTCTGGGCGATCTTTCGCTCATGCATCGCCCCAGCGTTGCCATGGTCGGCGCGCGCAACGCCTCGGCCGCCGCGGTGCGTCTGGCGCGCGATTTCGCCTATGGTCTGGGGCAGGCGGGTTTCACCGTCGTCTCGGGACTTGCCCGGGGTATCGACGGGGCCGCGCACCAGGGCGCGCTCGCCGCGGGCGGCGCGACCGTGGGCGTGATCGCGAGCGGCATCGACATCGCCTATCCGCCCGAGCACGAGGCACTTCAGGCCGAGATCGTGGAAAAAGGGCTGGTGCTTGCGGAACAGCCCTGCGGAACCGAGCCGCTGGCACGCCATTTTCCGGCCCGCAACCGCATCATCGCCGGGCTCTGTGCGGGCACGCTGGTGGTCGAGGCCGCGCCCAAATCGGGTTCGCTCATCACCGCCCGGCTGGCGGGCGAGATGGGGCGTGAGGTGATGGCGATTCCCGGCTCCCCGCTCGATCCGCGCGCCCACGGCTGCAACGGTCTCATCCGCGACGGCGCGGTGCTGGTCCAGTCGGTCGAGGACGTGTGCGAACTCATCACCGCCTTCGACGGCACCAGCCCGCGCTCCACCTTCCGGGAGGACGTGGCGGAATGGGACTTCACCGAGGACGTCGCGCCAGTCGATGACCGTCCGGCCGAAATCGCCGATCTCCTGACGACTGCGCCCGTCGCCGTGGACGAACTCATCCGCCAGACCGGCGCAAGCCCGTCGGCTGTGCAACTGGCCCTGCTCGAACTTGAACTGAGCGGACGCCTGATCCGCCACGCCGCGGGCCGGGTCAGTCTATCCGGCTAGGCGGACCCGTCGGGCGCATCCGAGCCTTGTGCCTCGCGGGCAGGGTCCCCACTTTTGCCATCGCGCCGTCACGCATTGGTGCTTGACGAACGGTTCATCCGATTCCCACCCTATGCGTACACACATACACGTGTATGTGCATGCGCACGCACGTGAGGGGCATACTAGAAAGTCTGAAATGCAGCTTGTTATCGTCGAGTCACCCGCCAAGGCCAAAACCATCGAGAAGTATCTCGGCAAGGACTACAAGGTGCTCGCCAGCTACGGCCACGTCCGCGACCTGCCGCCCAAGGATGGCTCGGTCCGCCCGGACGAAGGCTTCGAGATGGACTGGGAGCTTTATGGCGACAAGCAGAAGCAGGTCCGCGCCATCACCGATGCGGCCAAGGAAGCCGACCGCCTGATTCTCGCGACTGACCCTGATCGCGAAGGCGAGGCCATTTCCTGGCACGTGCTGGAGCTTCTCAAGAAGCGCCGTGCGCTGCCCAAGGAGGTGGAGCGCGTCACGTTCAACGCAATCACCAAGGCGACCGTCACCAAGGCGATGCAGGAGCCGCGCGAGCTCGATCAGGACCTGATCGACGCCTACCTCGCGCGCCGTGCGCTGGACTACCTGTTCGGCTTCACGCTGTCGCCGGTGCTCTGGCGCAAGCTGCCCGGCGCCAAGTCGGCAGGCCGCGTGCAGTCGGTGGCGCTGCGCCTGATCGTGGACCGTGAGCGCGAGATCGAGGCGTTCAAGCCCCAGGAATACTGGTCGGTTGCGGCGCTGATGGCGCACGATGGTACGGACTTCACCGCCAAGCTCGTCCAGTTCGAGGGCGAGAAGCTCGACCGCCTGTCGCTGGGCGAGGAGGGCGTCGCGATGCGCGCCAAGGCGGCGGTCGAGAACGGCGCCTTCAAGGTCGAGAACGTCGAGACCAAGCCGCACCGCCGCAACCCGCAGCCGCCCTTCACCACCTCGACCCTGCAGCAGGAAGCCGCGCGCAAGCTCGGCTTCTCGGCCAGCCAGACCATGCGCGTGGCGCAGGGGCTCTACGAGCAGGGCGCGATCACTTACATGCGTACCGACGGCGTGCAGATGGACCCGAGCGCGATCCAGGACTGCCGCAAGGCCGTTGCGGACCGGTATGACGGGCATTTCCTCCCCGACAAGCCGCGCCACTACGAAACCAAGGCGAAGAACGCGCAGGAAGCCCACGAGGCGATCCGCCCGACGGACTTCACCAAGGACAAGCTGGGCTCGGGCGATGCGGGGCGTCTCTACGACCTCATCTTCAAGCGCGCGATGGCGAGCCAGATGGCCTCGGCACAGATGGAACGTACGACCGTCACTCTGCGTGATGGAACGGGCCGCACCGAACTGCGCGCCTCGGGCCAGGTCGTGAAGTTCCCGGGTTTCCTGGCCGTCTACGAGGAAGGCCAGGACAACAAGTCGGACGATGATGACAGCGGCCTGCTGCCCTTCATGAAGGCGGGCGACATGCCGGCCAAGAAGGACGTCACCGCCGAGCAGCACTTCACCCAGCCGCCGCCGCGCTTTTCCGAAGCCAGCCTCGTCAAGCGGCTGGAGGAGCTGGGCATCGGGCGCCCCTCGACCTACGCGGCGACGATCCAGGTCCTGAAGGACCGCAACTACGTGCGGACCGAAAAGAATCGTTTCTTCGCCGAGGAATCGGGCCGGCTTCTCACCTCGTTCCTGCAGCGCTTCTTCGAACGCTATGTCGCCTATGACTTCACGGCGGGCATGGAAGATGAACTCGACGACGTCTCGGACGGCCGCCAGGCCTGGAAGGACCTGCTCGAAGCGTTCTGGCGCGACTTCAAGCCCAAGTCCGACGAGATCATGGAGCTGAAGCCCTCGGACGTGACCAAGGAGCTGGACACGTTCCTGTCCGACTTCCTGTTCCCGCCCAAGGAGGATGGCTCCGACCCGCGCCAGTGCCCCAAGTGTGCGGACGGCAAGCTGGCGCTGCGCGGCGGTCGCTACGGGGCGTTCATCGCCTGCTCGAACTACCCCGAGTGCAAGTTCACCCGCAAGTTCGCGCAGGCCGGTGCCAGCGGCGAACAGCAGGACGATCAGGAACTGGGCACCCACCCCGAGACGGGCGAGGAGATCCTGCGCAAGGTCGGGCGCTTCGGTCCCTACATCCAGATGGGTGAGGGCAAGGACGCCAAGCGCGCCTCGATCCCCAAGGACATCGACGAGCTCGATCTGGACTGGGCTGTCAAGCTGCTGAGCCTGCCGCGCACGGTCGGCACGCACCCCGAAACGGGTGAGGAAATTGTCGCAAACATCGGTCGTTATGGGCCGTACCTCTTGCACAACGGCAAGTACGGCAAGCTCAAGACTACTGCGGATGTGTTCGAGACGGGCATGAACGCAGCGGTCTCGATCCTGGCTGAGGCGGCCGCGGGCCGGGGCGGCGGGCGCACCAAGGCCGAGCCGATCAAGGTCCTGGGCAAGCACCCCACCAGCGACGGCGAGATGAAGGTCATGTCGGGCCGCTATGGCCCCTACGTGACCGACGGCACCTACAACGCCACGCTCCCGCGCGACAGCAAGCCCGAGGACCTGACCGACGCCGAGGCCATCGCCCTGATCGACGCGAAGGCCGCCAAGGGCCCGCCCAAGGGCAAGAAGAAGGCACCGGCGAAGAAGAAGGCCCCCGCCAAGAAGGCCGCGCCGAAGAAGGCCGCGCCGAAGAAGGCCGCGGCGAAGAAGGCGGACGAGGGTGAGGGCGAAGCTGCGCCCAAGAAGGCTCCGGCAAAGAAGGCGGCCCCGAAAAAGACGACGGCCAAGAAAGCCCCGGCGAAGAAGGCTGATACAGCGGGCGAGGATCAGGGCGACGATGTGCCCTGGGACGCGTAACTTTCGCGAGATCACGCAGCGGATGGCGCCTTTGGGCCGTCTCCGCTGCGCCGGTCGCATCGGGCGCTTCGGCGGCCCCAATCATGTGAGGCCCGTCAGCGGGCCGGAAAGCAGGCCATGAGCAACAAGATCGCCAAGCACAAGCAGCCCTGGAAACCGGAAGAGCTGCAGAAGCTGCAGATGCTTGCGGGGAAGGGCAAGGGCCTCAAGGAAATCGCCAAGGCTCTCAATCGCACCGAGGAATCGACCAAGGATGCGGCGCGCCAGCACGGGTTTTCCATCGCGAAGGCGCGGTAAAGGCGAAACAAGACGTTTCCGAGGGCCATTGCCCTCCGGCTCCCCGAACTGGCGACCTCACCTTCCTTGCGTGACCGTGGCTGAAAGACGTGAGGTGGCCCGTTCCGGGGTCCAAGGGGCGATGGCCCCTTGAGAAGTTCTCTTTATCTTCTTGAAATCAGCCGATTGCGGCCGCGCTGTCCTGGCTCTGTACCTCAGGCGCATCGTCGTACGCAGGCGGGTTGATTTCCTTGATGCCGCTGTTGATCAGCCACCACGAGATGTCCTGTGCGGTTGCGCGCATGCCCGCGAGGTTGAGGTGCCACTGGAGGCCCAGGCTCCCGTCGTAGCCCGCCGGTGAACCGATCATCCAGGCGTTTTCGCCATCGCACGGGGTGTGCCCCTTCGAGGCAATGTTCATTTCCACGACCAGGACACCGCGTTCGCGGGCGATCTTGTCGGTAATCTCGCCAAGGCGCTTGCCGATGGTGCGCACGATGGCGGCGTGTTCGGGGCTGACAGGCGTCGCCTCGCACAGCTGCCCAGCAGGGGGCAGCGGGGTCAGGTACTGGACGAGCACGATCTGCGCTCGCGGGGCCTGGCTGCGCACACGGCGGATGATCTCGTTCATCTGCATTTCGACGCGCGCGTAGTCGACGTTCTGGGGCGTGCGCACGGCGTTGCACGTGCGCGGCTTGGCTCCAGGAGCGCGGTTTGCGTTGCGGAAGTGGCAGGTCGCCGAGAACAGGTTGCCGATGTAGTTGAGATCGTTGCCGCCGATGGTGATCGTCACCAGTCGGGTCTGGGGCGTGACCGCCTCGATCTGGGGGGCGATTTCCTTCCACGGGCCCAAGATGTTCGTCGTCATCGCACCCGAGCAGGTGCGGTCGGTCAGGTTCAGCCCGAAGCGCTCGGCAAGGAGCGTGGGATAGTTGTTCTGGCTCTGCCCGCAACGCGGATAAGGGCCGGGCTTGGCCGGGCGCAGGCCCGGCCCCGCCGAGAACGAGGAGCCCATCGCTACGTAGCGCTCGCCTTCCAGGCTCACGGGTTCGGGCGGCGGGGGAGCCTCGAGAGTGACGACAGGTTCGGGCGTAGTCGGTTCGACACGCACGGGCGCCTTCGTCTGGGCCTGGGCCGCACTCATCGAAAGCGCGCAGGCAGCGGTAAGCAGCGCGGCCAGCTCAAGGCGGCCCGCGCGGGAAAAGAACGTCATCGTGCCTCCTGAAAGGGAACGCGGGTAAAAGTCTGGCTGGAAACGCTTAGCGGACCCAGTCGAGCCCGATTTCTTCGTAGATATCTTTCGTTTCGGCCCAGTTTTCCTCGACCTTCACATGGAGGAAGAGGTGGACCTTCTGCCCCAGGATCTCGGCGAGTTCCTTGCGGGCGGCTTCGCCGATGGCCTTGATCTTGGCACCGCGCTTGCCCAGCACGATGGCGCGCTGGTTGTCGCGCGTGACGACGATCTGCTGGCGGATCTCGACCGAGCCGTCCTTGCGCTGGGTGTAGCTTTCAGCCCGCACCGCGCTGTCGTAGGGCAGTTCCTCGTGGAGCTGGCGGTAGAGCTGTTCGCGTGTGACCTCACAGGCGAGCAGGCGCTCGCTGGCGTCCGAGACCTGTTCCTCGGGGTAGTGCCAAGGGCCTTCGGGCATGAGCCCCGCAAGGTGCGCCTTCAGTTCCGGCACGCCGTCCCCGGTGAGGGCGGAGACGAAGTAGACTTCATCGAAAGTGACCGCAGCTCCCAGTTCCTGGGCGAGCTTGAGCAGCGGTTCCTTGGCGCAGGCATCGACCTTGTTGAGGACGAGGATCTTGCGCTCCGAACGCTCCTTCAGCGTCTCGAGCAGGGGCTCCAGTTCGTGGCGACGCTGCTTGATCGGGTCGACCACGAGCAGGATCGCGTCGGCTTCTTCCGCGCCTTCCCAGGCCGCGGCCACCATCGCGCGGTCGAGCCGGCGCTTGGGCGCGAAGATGCCGGGCGTGTCGGCCAGGATGATCTGGACCTTGCCTTCCAGGGCAATGCCCATGAGGCGCGCGCGGGTGGTCTGCGCCTTGGCCGAGGTGATGGCGACCTTCTGGCCGACAAGGGCGTTGACCAGCGTGGACTTGCCCGCGTTGGGCGCGCCGATGACGGCGACAAGGCCGCACTTCTCCGCGCTGTTTTCGGGCGACGTCATGCAAACTTCCTCATGAATTCCTCGGCCGCGCGGGTTTCGGCATCCTGCTTGGAATTGGCCGTGGCCTGCGCGCGGCCCACATTGTGAATAGCAACCTCGACGGTGAATTGCGAGGCGTGATCGGGGCCGGAGCGGTCGAGCAGCTTGTACTCGGGCATGCGGCGGCGGTTGCCCGCGGCCCATTCCTGAAGCGCCGACTTGGGGTGCTTGCGCTGGCCGGTCTTGCCCTCCAGCGTCTTGGCCCAGAGGCGCCGCACCATGGCCTGTGCCGCTTCGAAACCGTGGACGAGGAAGCAGGCGCCGATGAGCGCCTCCATCACATCGCCCAGGATGTTCTCGCTGTCCTCGCCGCCGTCGTCGCGTGCCTGCTTGCCAAGGCGCATGTGCGGGCCCAGGCCCAGGCCACGCGCTATGACGGCGCAGGTTGCGCGGCTGACGAGTGCGTTGAGGCGCTGCGACAGGCGGCCTTCGGCCTCGGCGCTGTGTTCGTAGAGCCACTCGGCAATGGAGAGGCCCAGGACCCGGTCGCCCAGGAACTCCAGGCGTTCGTAGTTGCGCTTCTCGCCGGTGCTGCCGTGGGTGAGGGCGGCAATCCAGATCGCCTCGTCCGCGATGGGCTGGCCGACCGTCTCTTCGAGAAAGCGGCGGGTATCGTCAGTGAGCACGGATCAGAAGGTCCCACCGATGCGGTTCCAGCGCGCGGCCGTGAACCAGGTCCAGGGCAGCAGCCAGTTGGCCGAGCCGTCGGTCGAGAACATCATCAGCGCGGCCTTGCCGACCAGGTTTTCCTGCGGGACAATGCCGATGCCGCCGCCTTCGATCGGCGGGAAACGGCTGTCGAGCGAGTTGTCGCGGTTGTCACCCATGAGGAACATGTGGCCTTCGGGCACGATGTAGGTGCCGGTGTTGTCCTTCTCGCGCGGGCCCATGTCGAGCACGTTGTAGCTGACCCCGTTGGGCAGCGTTTCGCGGTACTGCGGGTAGCGGCAGGCGGACGAGCCATCGGCGCGCACGATCTCGAAACGCGGCTCGACGCAGGGGAGGCGCATTTCCGTCTTGGCGGAATCGCGCATGTTCTGCGTGACGGGCAGGATGAAGTCGTCGATGCGTTCCTTGGGCACGGGCGTGCCGTTGAGGATGACCTGGCCGCCCTGCATGCGGATTTCGTCGCCGGGCAGGCCGATCACGCGCTTGATATAGTCGAGGTCGTTGCCCGGGGGCGCCTTGAAGATGACGACATCGCCGCGTTCCGGCTGGCTGGCAAAGACGCGTCCCGGGATCAGCGGCGCGCTGAATGGCAGCGAGTACTTCGAGTAGCCGTAGGACCACTTCGAGGCGAACAGGTAATCCCCGATCAGCAGGCGTGGCAGCATCGATTCGCTGGGAATGTTGAAGGGCGAGATGATGAAGCTGCGCAGCACGACCACGCCCAGGACCAGCCAGAACAGGAACGCGAAGAAGTTCTCGTCCTTCTTGGGCTTTTCGTCAGGCTTGGCCGCTTGGGGCTGGGGCGCCGTGTCGGGAACGCTGTCGGTTTCGCTCATGCCCGACCCATGTTGCGCGAGGCCCCAAAGGTCAAGTGAATTGCCGAGGAGCGGCCAACTTGGCTCGACCGGGGACAGGCGCGTCGCCGCTCTTGTGAAACGGCTTGGTTTTCGCATCTGCAATAACCATAAGGCGATCCAAATGCGCCATGAACGAGGAGACTGGCATGACTGACGCGATCTGGGACGCTCTCAAGGGGCTTGCAAAACCGAGCCTGACCGAGCTCTTCGATGGCGATTCGCAGCGCCTCGACAAGCTTTCGACCCGCTTCGAGCTGGGCGAGGAAGAGACGCTGGGCGAGATCCGATTCGACTGGTCGAAGACCCACCTCGACGACGCGCACATCGCCGCGTTCGAGGAACTGGCGGGCGCCATGGACTTTGCCGGGCGGCGCGCGGCGCTGTTCGCGGGCGAGATCGTCAACCCGACCGAAGGCCGCGCGGCCGAGCACACCGCCCAGCGCGGGGTGGGCAAGGAGGAGAGCGTCCAGCTGGCGCTCGACTACCACCACAAGACCGCCGCCATCGTCGAGGCCATCCTGCGCGGCGCGATGGGCGAGGTGAAGCACCTCATCCACGTGGGTATCGGCGGTTCGGCGCTGGGCCCGGCGCTCGCGGTCGACGCGCTGGCCGAAGAGGGCTCGCTGGTTGACGTCCATGTCGTCTCCAACATCGACGGGGTTGCGCTGGAGCGCGCGCTGCGGGCCTGCGATCCGCAAACCACGATGCTGGCCATCGCGTCCAAGACCTTCACCACCATCGAGACCATGACCAACGCCGAGAGCGTGATGAACTGGTTCCGCGAGAACGATGTCGAGGACCCTTATGGCCGCGTTGTCGCGCTGACGGCGTCGCCGGATAAGGCGGTGGAATGGGGCGTCGATGAAACCCGCATCCTGCCCTTCTCGGAAAGCGTGGGCGGGCGTTATTCGCTGTGGTCCTCGATCGGCTTCCCGGTCGCGATGGCACTGGGCTGGCCGGACTTTGCCGAGTTCCTCGCGGGCGCGGCTGCCATGGACGAGCATTTCCGCGACACCGACGGGGCGGACAACCTGCCGCTGCGCGCGGCCTTTGCCGACCAGTACTATACGCGCCTGCGCGGCTGCCAGACCCGGGCGGTCTTCGCCTACGACCAGCGCCTGGCGCTGCTGCCCGACTATCTCCAGCAGCTCGAGATGGAATCGAACGGCAAGAGCGTGAAGGCGGACGGCACCCCCGTCGAAGGGCCGACCGCGCCGATCACCTGGGGCGGCGTGGGGACCGATGCGCAGCACGCGGTGTTCCAGCTTCTCCACCAGGGCACGAACCTCGTGCCCGTGGACTTCATCGCCTGCATTGCACCGGGCGATGACCTGGCCGAGGACCACCACCGCATCCTGCTCTCCAACTGCTTTGCGCAGGGCGCCGCGCTCATGGCGGGCAAGGCGAGCGACGACGCGGCGCGCGCCTATCCGGGCGACCGTCCTTCGGCGACGATCCTTCTCGACGATCTGACGCCCGCCACCTTCGGCGCGCTGGTGGCCTTCCATGAACACCGCACGTTCGCGAACGCGGTGCTCATGGGGATCAACCCGTTCGACCAGTTCGGCGTCGAGCTGGGCAAGGCGATTGCCAAGCAGATCGAGAAGGGGGGCACTACCTTTGATCCCTCGACCGAAGCGCTGCTCCAGGCCGCCGGGATCGCGTGAAGTAAGGTAGAGGATGCAAGGGGCCATCGCCCCTTGACCCCGGAATCGGCGACCTCACCGTTCTGCGCCAGCGTGGCGCGGGAAGAGTGAGGTTGCCGTTCTGGGGAGCCCGAGGGCGATGGCCCTCGGAATCCTTCCTTCTTGCATCGTTTCGATTGTTTGCTAGGCAAACAATAAGGGCGCGCGGTTGTCAAAGGGACCTGTCCCGGCCCATATGCCGCGCAGCGATCCATAGTCTCGAATGCAAGGCCCACGCGCCGGGAGCGACCAGCAGATGTCCGAATACGATTACGACCTTTTTACCATTGGTGCCGGTTCGGGGGGCGTGCGCGCCAGCCGCGTCTCGGCAGCCCATGGCGCGCGCGTGGCGGTGGCCGAGGAGTTCCGCGTGGGCGGCACCTGCGTGATCCGCGGCTGCGTGCCCAAGAAGATGCTCGTCTACGGCGCCCACTTCGCCGAGGATCTGGAGGACGCCAAGCACTTCGGCTGGGAGATCGGTGAAGCCAGGTTCGATTGGGTCAAGCTGCGCGACAATGTCCTCAACGACATCGACCGCCTGAACGGCCTCTACAAGCAGACGCTGGAGAACAACGGCGTCGAGATCTTCCATGAGCGCGCGACGATCACCGGCCCGCACGAAATCACGCTCTCGAGCGGCGAGGTGAAGACCGCCAAGGTCATCCTCATTGCCACTGGCGCGCGTCCCTTCGTGCCTGGCTTCGAAGGGCACGAACACGGCATCACCTCGAACGAGGCGTTCCATCTCGACGCCATTCCCCAGCGCGTCCTGATCGCGGGCGGCGGCTATATCGCCAACGAGTTCGCCGGGATTTTCAACGAGTTCGGCGCGAAGGTCACCATCATGAACCGCTCGGACCAGATCCTGCGCGGCTATGACGAGGCCATGCGCGACCGTCTGCTGCAGATCTCGCTGGCCAAGGGTATCAACTTCCGCTTCCAGGCCGAGTTCGAGAAGATCGAGAAGAACGCGGACGGCTCGCTCAAGGTCTTCATGACCAACCATGATCCGATGGACGTCGACTGCGTGCTCTACGCCACGGGCCGCGTGCCCAATGTCGAAGGGCTCGGCCTTGGCGAGGTGGGTGTTGCGACCAACGATCGCGGCGCCATCGCGGTGGACGAGTACAACCGCACCAGCGTCGAGAGCATCTACGCGGTGGGCGATGTCACCGACCGCATCCAGCTCACCCCGGTCGCGATCCGCGAGGGCCAGGCTTTTGCCGACACGGTCTTTGCCGGCAAGCCGACCACGGTCGATTACGGCTGCGTCCCCTCGGCCGTGTTCAGTCACCCCCCGATTGCCTCTGTCGGCATGACCGAGAGCGAGGCGACCAAGGCGTTCGGATCGTGCACGGTCTACACCAGCGATTTCAGGCCGATGAAGAACGCGCTCGCGCATCGTAACGAGCGCGCGCTCTACAAGATGATCTGCGAGCCCGAGACCGGCAAGGTGCTGGGCCTGCACATGATCGGTCCGGATTCGCCCGAGATCATCCAGGTCGCCGCCGTGGCGGTGAAGGCGGGGCTCACCAAGGCGGACTTCGATGCGACCGTCGCGGTCCATCCCACCATGTCGGAGGAACTGGTCCTCCTGAAGTAGGGCGCGTCCGACGGGGGCCACCTCGCCGCAGATGCGAAGCGATGGGCGAAACGGGGCAGGGGGCAACTCCTGCCCTTTTTCGTGCGCGCACGTGCATGAAACGATACACTGTTTCGCGCAAAGCCGCGCAAGCGCACCGTTTGCGCCTGCCAGACGGGAAGATCGCTTGCCGGATATTGTCCGGCTAGAATACGATTTCTGTTTAACCGGGCGATTAAAACTGTTGACCTGAGCGCTATGACCTGCCTTAGCACGCGCAGAAAAAGTTTTGCTCGTACCACCATGGACCGTTCCGCAGCGGGGCCATTTCCGCCGTGGTCTGGGACAGCACTGCCAAGGGAAGTCGGATGTCAGCCAATATTGCCGAACTGGAGAAGCGTCGTGCCGGTGCCAAGATGGGCGGAGGCCAGCGCCGCATCGATGCACAGCATGCCAAGGGCAAGCTGACCGCACGCGAACGCCTGGAAGTTCTCCTCGATGAGGACAGCTTCGAGGAGATGGATCTCTATGTCGAGCACGATTGCATCGATTTCGGCATGGAAGAGCAGAAGATCCCCGGCGATGGCGTGGTGACCGGCTCGGGCACGATCAACGGGCGCCTTGTCTACGTCTTCAGCCAGGACTTCACGGTGTTCGGCGGTTCGCTTTCGGCGCGCCACGCGCAGAAGATCTGCAAGGTGATGGACGCGGCGCTGAAGGTCGGCGCGCCGGTGATCGGCCTCAACGATTCGGGCGGTGCGCGCATCCAGGAAGGCGTGGCTTCGCTGGGCGGCTATGCCGACGTGTTCCAGAAGAACGTTCTGGCCTCGGGCGTGGTGCCGCAGCTCTCGCTGATCATGGGGCCGTGCGCGGGCGGCGCGGTCTATTCGCCCGCGATGACCGACTTCATCTTCATGGTGAAGGACAGCTCCTACATGTTCGTGACCGGCCCGGACGTGGTCAAGACGGTCACCAACGAGGTTGTCACGCAGGAAGAGCTGGGCGGCGCGATCACCCATTCGTCCAAGACCTCGGTCTCGGACCTTGCGCTGGAAAACGACATCGAGGCGCTGCTGGCCGCGCGCGAATTCATCGACTTCCTGCCCGCCTCGAATCGCGATGAAGTGCCCGAGCGCCCCAACGCGGACCCCTGGGACCGCCTTGAGCCGAGCCTCGACACGATCATTCCGCCCTCGGCCAACCAGCCCTATGACATGCACGAAGTCATCCGCAAGACGCTGGACGAGGGCGAGTTCTTCGAGATCCAGCCGCTTCACGCGGGCAACATCCTGTGCGGCTTCGGCCGGGTCGAGGGCAAGACCGTGGGCATCGTCGCCAACCAGCCGATGGTGCTGGCGGGCGTGCTCGACATCAACGCGTCCAAGAAGGCCGCACGCTTCGTGCGTTTCTGCGATGCCTTCAACATCCCGATCATCACCTTCGTCGACGTGCCGGGCTTCCTTCCGGGCACCGACCAGGAGCACAACGGCATCATCAAGCACGGCGCCAAGCTGCTCTTCGCCTATGGCGAGGCGACCGTGCCCAAGATCACCGTGATCACCCGCAAGGCCTATGGCGGCGCCTATGACGTCATGGCCTCCAAGCACCTGCGCGGCGATCTCAACTACGCCTGGCCGACCGCCGAAATCGCGGTGATGGGCGCCAAGGGTGCGGTGGAGATCATCTTCCGCGGTCTCGACGCCGATGGCATTGCGGCCAAGACCAAGGAATACGAGGACCGCTTCGCCAACCCCTTCGTGGCGGCGAGCCGGGGCTACATCGACGAGGTCATCTACCCGCAGTCGACCCGCAAGCGCATCGCGCTGGGCCTTCGCAAGCTGCGCAACAAGAACCTCGAGAACCCCTGGAAGAAGCACGACAACATTCCGCTCTGAGGCGGGCCATCGTCCGGGCGCTGGCGCGATGCCGGAAAGGCCGCGCCGCGTCCGGGGCGAACCATCATTTGAAGAGGATAGAGGGCACTCATGGAAGAGATCTACATCGTCAGCGGTACGCGCACGGCGGTCGGCACCTTTGGTGGCAGCCTGGCCTCGTTCCGTCCGGCGGAGCTTGGCGCCATCGCCATCAAGGAAGCCATCGCCCGTGCCGGGATCGAGCCTGACCTGATCGAGAACGTGGTCGTGGGCACGGTCGTCCCGACCCAGCCCAAGGACGCATACGTGTCGCGTATGGCGTCGGTGAACGCGGGCGTGCCGATCTCCTCGCAGGCGATGAACGTCAACCGCCTGTGCGGCTCGGGCCTGCAGGCCATCGTCTCGGCGGCCCAGGCGATTGCGCTGGGCGAGCACCAGTTCGCCGTGGGCGCGGGCTGCGAGGTCATGTCGAATTCCACCCACATGACCAGCGCGGTGCGCAAGGGCGTGAAGATGGGCGGCGTCACCTTCGAGGACGGCATGCTCGGCGCGCTGACCGATCCCTTTGACGACATCCACATGGGCGTCACCGCCGAGAATGTCGCCGCGCAGTGCCAGATCACCCGCGAGGACCAGGACGCGCTGGCGGTCGAGAGCCACAAGCGCGCCGCGAACGCGATCGAGAAGGGCTACTTCAAGGACCAGATCGTCCCGGTCGAGATCAAGACCCGCAAGGGCGTGACTGTCTTCGACACTGATGAGCACGTGCGCGCCGACGCCACGCTGGAATCGATGGCCAAGCTCAAGACCGTCTTCAAGAAGGACGGCACGGTGACCGCGGGCAACGCCTCGGGCATCAACGACGGTGCAGCTGCGGTCGTCCTGGCGAGCGGCAAGGCGGTGGCCGAAAAGGGCCTGAAGCCCATGGCCAGGATCCTGGGCTGGGGCCACGCGGGCGTCGAGCCCACGGTCATGGGCCTTGGTCCGGTGAAGGCGGTTCCGGTGGCGCTGAAGCGCGCCGGGCTGACGCTCGACCAGATCGACGTGATCGAAAGCAACGAGGCCTTCGCCGCGCAGGCTTGCGGCGTTGCCAAGGAACTGGGCTTCGATCCGGCCAAGACCAACCCCAACGGTTCGGGCGTGTCGCTGGGCCATCCGATTGGCGCCACCGGCACGATCCTCACCGTCAAGGCGATGTACGAGCTGAAGCGCACGGGCGGGAAGTACGCGCTCATCACCATGTGCATCGGTGGCGGGCAGGGCATTGCCATGGTCATCGAGGCCTGCGCCTGATGCAGCTGGGCCGGCTCAATCACGTAGGCATCGCGGTCCCCGACATGGAGGCCGCGCTCGCCCACTGGACGGGCGTGATGGGGGCAACCCATGTCCACGAGCCCATCGTGATCGAGCGGGCCGGCATCCTCATCCGCTTCCTTGATACGCCTGCGGGCGGGGCGATGAACGGCACGCAGGTCGAGCTGATCCAGCCGCTGCGCGCGGACAGCACGGTCAGCCCCTTCCTGGCCGAGAACCCGGGCGGCGGGCAGCATCACCTGTGCTTCGAGGTGCCCGACATCCACGAGGCCAAGGCCTGGTTCGAGGCCCAGGGCAAGCGTGTCCTGGGTGAACCGCGCCCCGGTGCCCACGGCCATCCGATCTTCTTCGTCCATGGCGATGACATGGGCGGCATCCTCACCGAAATTCTCGAAACTCCCAAGGAGCCTCAGCCATGAAGCTTGGCCGTCTCAACCATGTCGGCGTCGCGACGCCCGACCTCGATGCCGCCATCGCCTTCTACAAGGACGTGATGGGCGCGGCTGTCGTGACCGAGCCCTTCGTGCTCGAAAGCCAGAAGGTGCGCGTCTGCTTCGTCGAGACGCCGCAGGAGAGCGGAGCGCTGGGCACCACGGGCGGCACGCAGATCGAGCTGCTCGAACCCACCGATCCCGATTCTGCGGTCGGCAAGTGGCTGGCAAAGAACCCGCTCGGGGGGCAGCACCACATCTGCTACGAGGTCGAGGATATTGCCGAGGCCAAGGCCTGGTTCGAGGGGCAGGGCAAGCGGGTTCTGGGCGAACCGCGCGTCGGCGCCCACGGCACGATGATCTTCTTCGTCCACCCCAAGGACATGGGCGGCCAGCTGACCGAGATCATGGAACGTCCCAAGGGGGCGCACTGATGGCTGAGGTTCTCAAGGTCGAGCGGGAGGGCGATGTCGCCATTCTCACGCTCTCGCGCGAGGAGCGCCTGAACGCGCTGACCCCGCGTCTCATCACCGAACTGCGCCTCGCGCTGGAGACGAGCGTGGCTGAAGGCGCGCGCGCTGGTGCTGACAGGCGCGGGCCGGGCGTTCTCGTCCGGCGCGGACCTGCAGGCCGACGGCGAGGACGCACTGCCCGAGGACCTGGGCGAGATCTTGGGCACAACCTACAACCCGCTGGCGCGCACGCTGGCCGAACTGCCCGTGCCGCTGGTCGTGGCGGTCAACGGCCCGGCGGTGGGCGCAGGCATGGGCTTTGCGCTGGCGGGCGACATCGTCGTTGCCGAGCGCTCGGCCTACTTCCTGCTCGCCTTTGCCAACATCGGCCTTGTCCCCGATGCGGGCGCGACCTGGATGGTGGCCAAGTGCGTGGGCCGCGCGCGCGCCATGGAACTGGCGCTGCTGGGCGAAAAGCTCTCGGCCGAAGATGCGCAAGCCATGGGCCTCATCGCGCGCGTGGTCGAGGACGGGACCTCGCTGGCTGAGGCCAAGGCGCTGGCCGCCAGGCTCGCCAAGGGGCCGACGCGGGCGCTGGGGATGATCCGCAAGCAGGTCATCCACGCGCTCGACCACGATTTCGACCAGAGCCTCCGGATGGAAGCGGCGAACCAGAGCGATGCCGGCTTCTCCGAGGACTTCAAGGAAGCGGTCACCGCCTTCCGCGAGAAGCGCAAACCCGAGTTCAAGGGATTCTGAGATGAGCGACACACCCAAGCTGGACGACTGGAAGGCCCTTGCCGACAAGGAAGTGAAGGGCCGCGACCTCACCTGGAACACGCCCGAAGGTATCGCGGTAAAGCCGCTCTACACCGCCGAGGACGTGACCACCGATCCGGGCCTTCCCGGCTTTGCGCCTTTCACGCGCGGTGTGAAAGCCTCGATGTACGCAGGGCGCCCCTGGACGATCCGCCAGTATGCGGGCTTCTCGACCGCCGAGGAATCGAACGCCTTCTACCGCCGTAACCTTGCGGCAGGCCAGAAGGGGCTTTCGGTCGCCTTCGACCTGGCCACGCACCGTGGCTACGATTCCGATCACCCGCGCGTGACCGGCGACGTGGGCATGGCGGGCGTCGCCATCGACAGCGTCGAGGACATGAAGATCCTCTTCGACGGTATTCCGCTGGACGAGATGTCGGTCTCGATGACCATGAACGGCGCGGTTATCCCGTGCCTTGCCTTCTACATCATCGCCGCCGAGGAACAGGGCGTTGCGCCCGACAAGCTGACCGGAACCATTCAGAACGACATTCTGAAGGAGTTCATGGTCCGCAACACGTATATCTATCCGCCCGAACCTTCGATGCGGATCATCTCGGACATCTTCGCCTACACGGCGGACAACATGCCCAAGTTCAACTCGATCTCGATTTCCGGCTACCACATGCAGGAAGCGGGCGCGACGCAGGTCCAGGAACTGGCCTTCACCATCGCTGACGGCATGGAATACGTGAAGTACGGCGTGGCCTCGGGTCTCGACATCGACAAGTTTGCCGGCCGCCTTTCGTTCTTCTTTGCGATCGGCATGAACTTCTTCATGGAGATCGCCAAGCTGCGCGCTGCGCGCACCTTGTGGCACCGCGCGATGACGGAGCTGGGCGCCAAGTCCGAACGCTCCAAGATGCTGCGCACGCACTGCCAGACCTCGGGCGTCAGCCTGCAGGAGCAGGACCCCTACAACAACGTCATGCGCACCACCATCGAGGCGATGGCCGCGATGCTGGGGGGCACGCAGTCGCTCCACACCAACGCGCTGGATGAAGCGATCGCGCTGCCGACCGACTTCTCGGCCCGCATCGCGCGCAACACCCAGATCGTGATCCAGGAAGAGACCGGCATGTGCAATGTCGTCGATCCCCTGGGTGGCTCCTACTACATCGAGGCGCTCACCAGCGAACTGGTCGAGAAGGCCTGGGAGATCATCGAGCGCGTCGAGAGCGAAGGCGGCATGGCCAAGGCCGTGGCGGCGGGCTGGCCCAAGGGCATGATCGAGGAAGCCGCGGCCGGGCGTCAGGCCCGCGTCGACCGGGGCGATGACGTGATCGTGGGCGTCAACAAGTACCGCCGCGATCAGGAAGACCCCATCGAGACCCTCGCGGTCGACAACGCCAAGGTCCGCGCCAGCCAGATCGCGCGCATCAACAAGGTCAAGGCGGGCCGCGATGAGACCAAGTGCCGCGCCGCGCTCAAGGCCCTGACCGAAGGTGCGAAGGGCAAGGGCAACCTCCTGGCTCTGGCTGTCGACGCCGCGCGCGAACGCGCGACGCTGGGCGAGATCTCGGCGGCAATGGAAGAGGTCTTCGGCCGTCACGGTACGATGCCGACGCCGGTGAAGGGCATCTACGGCACGGCGTACGAGGGCGACAGCCGCTACCAGCAGGTGCTCGACGGGGTGGAGGCGGTTTCGCGCCGTCTCGGCCGCGCGCCGCGCCTGTTCGTCGCCAAGATGGGCCAGGATGGCCATGACCGCGGCGCCAACGTGATCGCTTCGGCCTTTGGTGACATGGGCTTCGACGTGGTCTCGGGCCCGCTCTTCCAGACCCCGGAAGAGGCCTGCAAGATGGCGCTCGACAACGAGGTCGAAGTGGTCGGCGCTTCCAGTCTGGCGGCTGGTCACAAGACCCTCATCCCCGAGATGATCGAGCACCTGCGCGAAGCGGGGCGCAGCGATATCAAGGTGGTGGCGGGCGGCGTCATCCCAGCGACCGACTATGACTACCTCAAGGAGCGCGGCGTCCAGGGCATCTATGGTCCGGGCTCCAACGTGGTGGAATGCGCGGCCGACGTGCTGCGCCTGCTGGGCCACAACATGCCACCTGCGGGCGAAGCGCTGGACGCGGCCGAGTAAGCGGCGGGCGGGCGCGGGATAGATACGATGACACTCGGTTTTTCCGTGGAGGCACTCCTCCCCCAGGCGCGGGTCGAAGGGCCCTTGCGCATGGGGCTGGTGCGCCTGCCTGAGGCTGAGTGGCTCGATCCCACGCCCGACCTCGCCGCGCGCGCGGAGGCCTTCGATGCGCACCCGCACAGTGTGATCGCGCGGCCCGAAGCCGCCGAGGCAATTGCCGAACTGGGCGGGTTGCTGGGTGTCGAGGGGGACCTTGAGACCTGCGCACGGGCCTGCTGGGAAGACCTGTGCATCATGGTTCAGGATGCCCCCGGCGTGCCGTTCCGTCTTGCCGCGGCGGCGGTCGCCTTTCCGACCGACTGGCGTCTTGAGGAGAAGATGGGCCTCTCCACAGCGGCGATCCATGCGCCCATCGGCAGGTATGAAGAGGCGCTTGCCAGCGGCGTCGACACGTTCTTGGAGGGCTTGCAGTCCTTCAATATCTTCGGGCGCACCAACGCTTTCGTGGTGGCGAGCGACGCGCTGCGCTATCTGCCCGACATGGCGCCCGAGGCCCGCTTTGCGCATGTAACTCCCGAAAACGCAGGGAGCACGCTCTTCGTGCGCTGCGAGCGTGAGGCGCTGCGCCGTCTCAAGCGCTCGCGCGCGATTGTCTTCACCATCGGCATCTACCGTGCGCGGCTGGACAGCCTGAGTGACGCGGCCCTGGCGCGCATCGCGCGTTCGGTCGAAGGGTTCGGGGCGGATGAAGCCGCGCGCCGCGCCGCGCCGCACTACGCCGATGCCCTGCGCGGCTACGCGCAGCGCCGCCTTGGCGAAACGGTTCAGTGACGAGAGGACAGGAGAGGGACATGACGCACAAGCTCGAGACCATGACCATCCACGCCGGCACCCAGCCTGACCCGGCGACGAACGCACGCATCACGCCGATCTACCAGACGGCAAGCTACGTCTTCGACAGTCCCGAGCACGCGGCCGACCTCTTCGCGCTCAACGAATTCGGCAATATCTATACCCGCATCATGAACCCCACCAACGGCGCGCTGGAAGGCAAGATCGCGGCGCTCGAAGGCGGGGTGGCAGCGCTCTCGACCGCCTCGGGCCATGCCGCGCAGTTCCTGGCCTTCCACACGCTGATGGAGCCGGGCTGCAACATTGTCGCGGCGAAGAAGCTCTACGGCGGCTCGCTCAACCAGATCGGGCACAGCTTCCGAAAGATGGCCTGGGATTCCAAGTTCGTGAACGCGGATGATCCCGAAGAAGTCGCGGCGGCCATTGATGACAAGACCCGCGCCGTCTTCATCGAAAGCCTCGCCAACCCGGGCGGTGTCGTCCAGGATATCGCGGCGATAGCCAGGGTCGCCCATGCAGCGGGCGTGCCGCTCATCGTCGACAACACCATGGCAACGCCCGCGCTCTGCCGACCCATCGAACACGGCGCCGATGTCGTCGTTCACTCGGCCACCAAGTTCCTGGGCGGGCACGGCAATTCGATCGCGGGCCTGATCGTGGACGCGGGCTCCTTCGACTGGAGCGTGGGGGACAAGTACCCCTACCTCTCCGAGCCCAACCCCAGCTACCACGGCAAGGTCTTTACCGAGGCGTTTGGCAACCTGGCCTTCATCCTCGCCTGCCGGGCGCTGGGGCTGCGCGATCTGGGGCCGACACTTGCGCCGCAGAACGCCTTCAACGTATTGACGGGCATGGAAACCTTGGCGCTGCGCATGGAGCGCCACTGCGCCAACGCGCTGCATCTGGCCACGTGGCTCCAGGCCCATCCCAAGGTCGCCTGGGTCAGCTACGCGGGCCTTCCTGAGAGTGACTATCACCAGCTTGCGAAGACCTATCTGGGCGGCAAGGGCGGCGCCGTCTTCACCTTCGGGGTCAAAGGCGGCTATGAGGCGGGCGTGAAGCTCGTGTCCTCGGTCCAATTGTTCAGCCATCTGGCCAATATCGGGGACACGCGCTCGCTGATCATCCACCCGGCTTCGACGACGCACAGCCAGCTGCGCGACGACGAACTGGTCGAGGCAGGCGCAGGGCCCGATGTCGTGCGCGTGTCCGTGGGGATCGAGCACATCGACGATATCGTGGCCGACCTCGCGCAGGCCCTGGAGCAGATTTGATTATGACCGACGCCCCCCACACCGCCCCCCGCAACGACTGGACGCGCGAGGAGATCGCCGCGCTGTTCGACCTGCCGTTCACCGAGTTGGTCTTCCGCGCCGCCGAGGTCCACCGCGCCAACCATAAGGCGAACGAGGTCCAGCTCTCGACGCTGCTCTCGATCAAGACCGGCGGCTGCCAGGAAGACTGTGGCTACTGCTCGCAGTCGGTCCACGCCAAGAGCGGCGTGAAGGCGACCAAGCTGATGGGCGTGTCGGAAGTTCTCCAGCGCGCCGCGCAGGCCGCCGACCAGGGTTCGACCCGCTTCTGCATGGGGGCGGCCTGGCGCAACCCCAAGGACCGCGACATGCCCGCCATCATCGAGATGGTGAAGGGCGTGCGCGCGATGGGTATGGAAACCTGCATGACGCTGGGCATGTTGACGGCCGAGCAGGCGGGCATGCTCAAGGACGCCGGGCTGGACTATTACAATCACAACATCGACACCTCGCCCGAGCGTTATGACGATGTCATCACCACGCGCACCATGGAGGACCGTCTCGACACGCTCTCCAACGTGCGCATGGCGGGCATGAACGTGTGCTCGGGCGGCATCGTGGGCATGGGGGAAACCCGCGCCGACCGCGTCGGCTTCGTCCACACGCTCGCCACGCTTCCCGACCACCCGCAGTCGGTGCCGGTCAACGCGCTTGTGCCGGTCAAGGGCACCGTGCTGGGCGACATGCTGGCCGATACGCCGATGGCCAAGATCGACGATGTCGAATTCGTGCGCACCGTCGCGGTCGCGCGCATCACCATGCCCCACTCGATGGTGCGCCTCTCGGCGGGCCGCGAATCCATGTCCGAGATGACGCAGGCCATGTGCTTCATGGCCGGTGCCAACTCGATCTTCACCGGCGACAAGCTGCTCACCGCCCCCAACGCGGGCGATGACAGCGACCTTGCCATGTTCGAACGCCTGGGCCTCAAGCCCATGGCGATCACCGAGACATCCGCCGATGTCGAAGCCAGCCGCATGCCCAAGGGCTGCGCGAAGCTCGAAGCGGCGGAATAGACGCAAACAGTACGCCAGGGACCGCTCGGCGAGAGCGCCTGTCCGGCAAATTGGAGGAAGAGGGTTTGTTCAAGAAGATCCTGATCGCAAACCGCGGCGAGATTGCCTGCCGCGTGATCAAGACCGCGCGGCGCATGGGTATCGAGACCGTGGCCGTGTACTCCGATGCCGACGCGCAGGCGCCCTTCGTCAGGATGGCGGATGAGGCGGTCCACATCGGGCCTTCGCCTGCGGCGGAAAGCTATCTGATCGCGGACAAGATCATTGCCGCCTGCAAGCAGACCGGGGCCGAGGCCGTGCACCCGGGCTATGGCTTCCTCTCCGAGCGCACCTCGTTCGCCGAGCCGCTGGCCAAGGAAAACATCGCCTTCATCGGCCCGCCCCCGGGCGCGATCGCGGCGATGGGCGACAAGATCGAATCCAAGAAGCTGGCGCGCGAAGCCGGTGTGAACGTGGTCCCCGGCTTTGTCGGCGTGATTGAGGACACTGAGCACGCGGTGAAGATCTCCAACGAGATCGGCTACCCGGTGATGATGAAGGCGTCGGCTGGCGGCGGCGGCAAGGGCATGCGCCTTGCCTGGTCGGAAACCGACGTGCGCGAAGGCTTCGAGGCGACCCGCCGCGAAGGTCTCAACTCCTTTGGCGATGACCGTGTCTTCATTGAGAAGTTCATCGAGAACCCGCGCCACATCGAGATCCAGATCCTGGGCGACAAGCACGGCAACATTCTCTATCTGAACGAGCGCGAATGCTCGATCCAGCGCCGCCACCAGAAGGTGGTCGAGGAAGCGCCGTCGCCCTTCGTCACCGACAAGATGCGCAAGGCCATGGGCGAGCAGTGCGTCGCCCTGGCGCGCGCGGTGGACTACCACTCGGCGGGCACGGTGGAGCTCATCGTCTCGGGCGCGGACCCGACGGGCGAATCGTTCTACTTCCTGGAAATGAACACCCGTCTCCAGGTCGAGCACCCGGTCACCGAGGCGATCACCGGGGTCGACCTTGTCGAGCAGATGATCCGCGTCGCCTATGGCGAGAAGCTGGCGATGACGCAGGACGACGTGAAGATCGAGGGCTGGGCCATCGAGAACCGCGTCTACGCCGAAGACCCCTATCGCGGCTTCCTGCCCTCGACCGGGCGCCTCGTGCGCTACAACCCGCCGGTTGACGGCTGGAGCGATGACGGCACGGCCAATGGCCGCCGGGGCATCGATGGCATCCGCGTTGACGACGGCGTCTACGAAGGCGGCCAGGTCTCGATGTTCTACGATCCCATGATCGCCAAGCTGATCACCTGGGGCGAGACCCGCGACGAGGCGGCCGACAAGCAGATTGCCGCGCTCGATGCCTTCGAAATCGAGGGGCTGGGCCACAACATCGATTTCGTGAACGCGATCATGCAGCACGAGCGCTTCCGTTCGGGCGAACTGACCACGGGCTTCATCGCCGAGGAATACCCCGAAGGCTTCCATGGCGCACCCGCTTCGGACGAGCTCAAGATCAAGCTGGCGGCCGTGGCCGGTTTCATCGCCGCCGCGCGCGCCGACCGTGCGCGCCGCGTCGATGGCCAGCTGGCGACCCCGCTCGATCCGCCGGGTGAATGGACGGTGACGCTTCAGAAGGTGCCCTACACCGTCGTCGTCGAGGAGGACACGATCCTCGTCAACGATGTCGAGGTGGACCTTGCGCTCGAATACACGCCGGGCGACCGCTTCATCGATGCCGACATCGATGGCGAGCCGATCACGATCAAGCTCGAGACCACGCGCATGGGCTTCAAGATGACCACGCGCGGGGCGATCCACACGCTTGACTGCCTGCCGACCCGCGTGTCGCAGCATTCCAAGCACATGATCGAGAAGATCCCGCCCGATCTCTCCAAGTACCTCATCTGCCCGATGCCGGGCCTGCTCGTCTCGCTCAACGTGGGCGAGGGCGACAAGGTCGAGACCGGACAGCCGCTGGCCGTGATCGAGGCGATGAAGATGGAGAACATCCTGCGCGCCGAAAAGTCGGGCACGGTCAAGGCGGTCAACGCCAAGGCGGGCGACAGCCTTGCCGTGGACGCGATCATCCTGGAACTGGAGTAACCCTTGCACCTCGACCACGACGCTGCGGCCGCGCCTGCAGAGACGATCGCCTTCGACGACTTTCTGAAAGTCGACATTCGCGTGGGGACCGTGGTCGAGGCCACGGCCTACGAGGGCGCGCGAAAGCCCAGCTACAAGCTCCTGATCGACTTCGGGCCCGGCATCGGGACGCGCAAGTCGATCGGGCAGGTCGCCGCGCTCTATGAATGCGAGGACCTGGTGGGCAAGCAGATCGCCGCGGTGGTGAACTTCCCGCCGCGCCAGATCGGCAAGGCGATGTCCGAGTGCCTGACACTCGGCTTTGGGGACGAGGAAGGGCGTATCACGCTCTTCTCGCCCGACACGCCCGTTCCCAACGGCGCAAGGTTGGCCTGAGGCGATGCCCGCGCTTGTCGAAATGCTCTCCGGCGCCGAGACGCTGGAGGACGGCTTTGCCCTTACGATCACGCCCGACTGGCAGCAGGGGCGCACCGCCTATGGCGGGCTGACCTCGGCGCTGGCGGTGGAAGCCGCGCGCCGGGTCCTGCCCGAGCCCTTGCCGCTGCGTTCGGCGCAGTTCTCGATGATCGCCCCGCTGGTGGGCCGTATCGAGGCGCGCGCAAAGATCGTGCGGGCGGGCCGCAATGCGGTCTGGGTGACAGCCGAACTGGTGGGGGAGAAGGGAACCGGGTTCCTCGCGAACTGCGTCTTCATGCAACCGCGCGAAAGCGTGCTGGCGCTGGGCGGCTATGCGCTACCCGATGGCCTGGTGCCGTTGGAGGACGCACCCGTCTTTGAAACCAAGGTGCTTCCGGCCTTCATGCAGATGCACTTCGACGTGCGCGTGGCTCTTCCGGCTGATCGCCTTCAGGAGGCGGACTTGTGCTGGTGGGTTCGCGTGCGCGAGCGTGAGGGGCTCGATGCCGATGTCGAGGCGGTGCTGCTGGGCGATGCCCTTCCGCCCGCCGTTCTCCCGCACCTGCCGCCGCGCACGCCGGTGAGTTCGATGCAGTGGCACGTCAACATGCTCAACACCGCGGCTCGGCCGCGCGATGGCTGGTGGCTGATCCGCTCGACCAGCCGCCAGTCGGGGCACGGTCTGGCGAGCGAGGACATCCTGCAGTGGGGCGAGGGCGGCACGCCGGCCGTGGCCGGCATGCAGTCCGTCGCGGTCTTCGCCTGACTGCGATCAGGCGGGGGCCTGATCGGCGAGTGTCTTGCCCAGGAACACCTTGAGCAGCGCGAAAGCAACGAGTCCGAAAGCCGCGCTCGCCACATGCAACAGCCAGAACTGCGTCGTGTCCATCGAGGAATACCATCCGCCCACGATGCCGATGGTCTTGTTCGCGGCGAAGAAGGCCAGATAGTAGATGCCCACGACCGTCGCGTTAAGCGCGCGCGGCGCGATCTTGGTGAAGAGCGCCAGGCTGACCGGCATCAGGTGGGCAAAGCCGATCGAGTTGAAGAGGTGGAACAGGACCGGCCAGAACAGGCCGATCTTCACGTCTGCCGGGGTCGTGGCCGAGGCGACGACAAGGCACAGGCCGCCCACGATCACGAAGACCGAGCCGATCACCATCTTGCCCAGTTCATCGGGCTCGGTACCGGTGCGCTGCGCGCGCCACTTCCAGAACCAGGCGACTGCAACCAGCATTGAGAAGGCAAGCGCGGCATCGATCGTGATCATCCACGAGGTCGGCACCTTGTGGCCGAAGAAGGTGAGGGCAAAACGTTCGTCGGCCCAGACGAGGTAGGCGTTGAAGATTTCCTGGTTGGTCAACATCGCGATGGCGAGCACGGGTACGAGCACGGCGAGAGTCGCGAGGCGCGGCACATCGGCGCGGGTGAGCTTCGCCCCGTCCTTGGCCGCATCGCCTCCCGTAGCGCTCTCGCCCGGCAGCCAGGGGCGGGCTTTCAGGTAGATGAGAAGGCCGATCACCATGACCACGCCCGCAGTGCCGAAGCCGTAGTGCCAGCCCAGCTCCTCGCCTGCGGTGCCCGCGACGAGCGGGGCGGCGATGACCGAGACGTTGATCGCGATGTAGAAGATCTGGAAGGCCATCGCGCGGCGCAGGTCCCCGGGGCCGTAGAGTTCGCCCACCTGGCTGGCGATATTGCCCTTGAACAGGCCCACGCCAATGACCAGCGCGATGAGCGCAAAAAGGAACAGTCCCTCGAACGCCATGAGGAAGTGGCCCACCGACATGATGACGGCGCCCGCGACAAGCGCCGCGCGGCGGCCAAGCCAGCGGTCGGCGAGGATGCCGCCCAGCACCGGGGTCAGGTAGACAAGAGAGGTGTAGTCGCCGAAGATCGCCGAGGCGAGCGGCTGGCCCTCAAGCCCGCTGTAATGCACCGAACGCAGCCAGGACAGGCCGACCACGTTGCCCACGTTCTCGGGCAGCAGCAGGTACTTGACCATGTAGAGCACGAGCAGCGTCTGCATGGAGTAGTAGGAGAAGCGCTCACACCCCTCGACGAAGGACAGATAGCCCAGGCCCTTGGGGTGGCCAAGGAAGGCGCGGTCGTCGCGTGAGGGTACTTCGTCGTGTTCGAAATCGGGTGTCGCTTCGGGGGCTGTCATGCAGGGGATGCTCGCGTAACTTTCTTATGATTGCGGGCACCATTACCACATGTTTGCGCAATGTCATGGGGGAGCCTTCCGGCACCTTTGCGTGCGCTCAGCCGTCCTTGCGTTCGGGCTTTCCACTGCGCCGGGTCGAGGCCATGTCCTCGAGTTCGGCCTCGCTCATGGTCTCGACCATCTCGCGCGAGGCGCCTTGCAGTTCGGACTTGGGCGTTTCGCCGCGCTTGGCCGAAAGGGCCGCGCCTGCAGCTTTCTGCTGGGCCTTGGACTGGGCTTTCATGGGATATCTCCTTTTGCAAAGGAGAATGCGGCAGGGCATCGGCCCGTTCCCGAAGCGGGGTATGGCACCCGGCACGGACGGCGGCAGGCCGTGGGGACCTGCCGCCTGTGCATGCCGCTGTCAGGGGGATTCGCGAAGTGGCATGCGCGCCGCTCCCCGATCGGGCCTCGGGGTCGGCCTACAGGTATACATACTCCCATTTCCTGACGGCTTTGCGAACAGCACGCGCGCACGGTCGCACGCCGCACACATGTCGTCGTCTTTTGGGGGTGGCGGTAGTTCAGGGGAACTTGGTGCCCCCTGAAAACTACTTAATCGGGCGGGCCAGTTCACTGTCGAGGAAGGGGGCTACATCGGAAAGGTCGACCTGCTTGTCGAGGTAGGTCTTGCCGATTCCCTGCATCAGGAGGAAGGGCAGGGTGCCCGCGTCCATCTTCTTGTCGTGGAGCATGTGGCGCACGAGCGCGGCGCCGTCGCAGGTAAGGCCAAGCTCGGCGATCTCGGCGCGCAGGCCGACCTCGGCGATGTGGCGGGCAACGCGCTCGGCACTGGCCGTGCTCATGTGGCCCAGACGCGCCGAGTAGCGCGCGGCGAGCACCATGCCGAGCGCCACGCCCTCACCATGGAGGAGCTGGCTCGAAAAGCCGGTTTCGGCTTCCAGGGCGTGCCCGAAGGTGTGCCCCAGGTTGAGCAGCGCGCGCTTGCCGGTGGTCTCGAACTCGTCCTCGGCCACGATGCGCGCCTTGGCGGCGACCGAGTGGGCGACCGCATATTCGCGCAGTGCGCCGTCGCCCGCCAGCATGGCGGGGCCGTTCGCCTCGCACCAGGCGAAGAAATCGGCATCGTCGATCAGGCCGTACTTCACGACTTCGGCGTAGCCTGCCAGCCGCTCGCGTTCGGGCAGGGTGTCGAGCACGGCAAGGTCGGCCAGCACCAGCGAGGGCTGGTGGAAGGCACCGACGAGGTTCTTGCCCGCAGGCGTGTTGATGGCGGTCTTGCCGCCCACGCTCGAATCGACCTGGGCGAGGAGCGTCGTGGGGATCTGGATGAACTTGCAGCCGCGCTTGAGGACAGCCGCGCAAAAGCCGGTCAGATCGCCGATCACGCCGCCGCCCAGCGCGATCACATGGTCGCGGCGCTCGACTTCGAGCGACAGCAGCCAGTTCACCGTGGCGGCCAGTTCGTCCCAGCACTTGGTCTGCTCGCCCGCAGGCAGGATGCGCCAGTGGACCTCGTGCCCGTGCGCGCGCAGCGAGGCCTCGACGATGTCCCCCCAGGCCGCGTGCACGTTCGCATCGGTGATGACAGGAACGGCGCGCTTGCGCAGAAAACCCCGGCACTCGGCACCGATCTCGGCAAGGAGGCCCTGGCCCACGCGGACCTCGTAGGGGCGCTGAGCGATGTCGACACGGATCACAGCCATTGGGTAAGTTCCTGCAAGACCTTGTTGATTGTCTGGACGTGGGGCCCTTGTCCGCTGACGATGTGGATCGGGGCCTGCGCGTAGAAAGGCTGGCGGGTCTCGCGCAGCCGGCTCAGGATCTCGCGCGGATCGCCGTTCTGGAGAAGGGGGCGGTTGTCCTTGCGCGCGGTGCGCTCGACCAGGGTATCGACGTCGCTGTCGAGCCAGATCGTGACCGCTTTTTCCAGGATGAGTGCGCGGGTTTGCGCGTTGACGAAGGCCCCGCCGCCCGTCGCGATCACGATGCAGCCTTCGTTCTCGGCCATGAGGCGGGCGATCACGCGCCGCTCACCATCGCGGAAATAGTCCTCGCCGTAAGTTTCGAAGATTTCGGGAATGCGCATCTGTGCCGAGCGTTCGATCTCGTCATCGGCGTCGACGAATGGGCAGTCGAGGATTGAGGCGAGGCGTTTGCCCACGCTCGACTTGCCGACTCCCATCATGCCGACGAGCACGATGGGCCGATCGATCTGGCGAGCGAGCGCGGATATCTCCTGCGCCGAGTAGCGGGTCTGTTGAACGTCCATTGCCCCACCGCCTATAGTTGCGCTAGGTCGCAGCGCAAGCATCGGTGAAGGAAGGCGAGTGACGATTAGAATGCGTGGGCGTTTGGCTCTGGCTATGGGGCTTGTCGTTCTGGCCGCAGGTGCGGTTCTGGCCGTCGCCTGGATCGATGCCGGCGAGATGCCGATCGAGGATCAGGTCGTGCCGGTTGCCGTGCCGGAGCTGCAGCCGTGAGGGCGGTCTATCTCCTTGCGGGCGCCGCGCTCAGCCTGACGTCGGCCTGGGCGGTTGCGCAGGATTCGCCTGAGTCGCTCCTTCCCAAGATGTTCCAGGATCCCAAGCCGGCCGCCACGCCAAGCCCGACGCCTGCGCCGCGCACGAGCGCGCGTCCGGCAGCGCGGTCCGCGCCAGGAGCCGCGCCAAGCCCAGCGGCGGTCGCGACGCGCCCCGGTCCGGCGCCGTCGCCGCAGCCTGGCCAGGGAGCGGTCGTCCAGCCCTTGCCGCAGCAGGCCGCGGCTGGAGATGATGCGCCCCGGAGTGATGACGGGCTCACCTTGAAGCGCCTTCCTACGCTCGAAGAACTGGCCAAGATGTCCCCGGAAGATTTCGAGGGGCTGATCGGGCGCAAGGTCGAGTTCGACATGCCCCCGCAGGCGCGCCGTGCGATGACCCACGTGGGCCTGTTCGATGCCGACGAAGGCGGTCTGGCCGCGGATTCGCTTCAGGGCGGCGATCCGGCGCTGCTGCGCCTGGCGCTTTCGGGCAATCGCGGCGCGCTGGTTTCGCGCTGGGGGCACATCGCGCTGCGCCGCGCGCTGCTTTCGCGCCTCGATGCGCCCGAGGGCATGAGCGCGCAGGATTTCCTGGCGCTGCGCGTGGCCCTGCTGGTGCGCATGGGCGAATATGACGCCGCCCGCGCGTTGTTGCAGGACATCGATATTGCGAATTACACGCCCGAGATCGGCGCGCAGGTGCTCGACGTCTATCTCGGCACGGCGGACATGACCGGCCTGTGCCCGATCATGGCAACGCAGGGCTCGATGCGCAGCGATGCCGAGTGGAACGTGGCGGGCGCCATCTGCGATGCGTTTCGCGGCAACAGCAACGCCGCGCTCTCCCGGCTCGATCGCGACATGACCCGCAAGGAAATGCCGCGCATCGACCTTCTGCTGGCCCAGCGCTATGCGGGCGCGGCGGGCAAGGCGCGCCGTGCGGTCACGATCGAGTGGGACAATGTCGCGGACCTCACCCCCTGGCGCTATGCGCTGGCGCGCGGGGTCGGCATCGCGCCGCCCGAATCGCTCATGGCCCCCACCGAGGGACGCTACGATGCGGCGACGGCCCTGGCGCCGATGCTGGGCCTGGAGCGCCGTGCGAAGGCCTCGGTGCGGGCAGGGGCCTCGGGTATCCTTTCGAACGCGGCGCTGGTCGATCTCTACGCGCAGCTTTACGCCGATCCCGATACGGGCAGCGCCTGGCAGGCCCGCGCGGAAAGCCTGCGCGATGCCTATGCGCTCCCCTCGTCGGCGGCGCGTATCGCGGCGATGCGTACGTTGTGGAGCGAACTGGACGACGATGGCAGCGCCTATTGCGGGCGGGTCCTGACCGCCGCGGCTGCCGCGCGCATCGCGCCGAGCGAGGATGTCGCCGCCGAAGCCCCGGCCCTGCTGGGCTCGATGCTGGCGGCCGGCTTCGATGCCAATGCGGCGCGCTGGGCGCCCGTTGTCGAAGGTGGCAGCGAGGGCTGGGCACTGATCGTGCTCTCGGCGCCCGGGGCTAACCAGAGCGCGTCGTCGGGAAGCCTCGACAGCTTCATCGACGAGGACGCGAGTGCTGGCAAACGCAAGGCCGGGTTCCTCGTGGCCGGGCTGGCCGGGCTGAACCGCATCGATCGCAGCCGTGCGATGGGCTATTCGAACGATCTGTCCCTGGCTCTCGATGGCGAGACGCGCTGGACGCGGGCCATCGATGCGGCAGCTGCGCGCGGTGATGGGGCGAGTGTGGTGATCCTGGCAGGCTTTGGCATGCAGGGGGCCAACTGGCGCCAGATGACCCCGCGCTATCTCTACCACATTGTGTCGGCCCTGCGCGAAGTCGGGCTTGAGGCCGAGGCGCGCATGATCGCGGCCGAGGCGGTCGCGCGCACCTGATCGCGACCGGCGTGGGGGCGTGATGGCACCGCGGGAGGATCCGCTCGAGGCGTTCCTCACGATGATGGCCGCCGAGCGCGGTGCGGCCGCCAACACGCTTGCGGCGTATCGCAGGGACCTGGAGGGCGCGCGCTCGGCGCTGGGGGACCTGGCCGGAGCGGACGCAGAGGGGCTGGCCTCGCTGGCTGAGCATTGGGCCTCGCTCTCGGCCTCCAGCCTTGCGCGCAAGTGTTCGACCCTGCGTCAGTTCTACGGGTTTCTCGTCGATGAGGGGCTGCGCGAAGACGATCCTTCGCCCGCCTTGCCGCGCCCACGCACGCGCCGTCCCTTGCCGCGGCTGCTCTCGCGCGAGGATGTGATGCGCTTTCTCGCGCAGGCGGAGGACGAGGCGCACAGTGGCGAGAGCGGACCCGTTCGCCTGCTGGCCTTGCTGGAGCTGCTCTATGGCTCCGGGCTTCGCGCAAGTGAGCTGGTGGCGCTGCCTTTGGCCGGAGTGCCCCGCGATACGCCGTTCCTGCATGTTCAGGGCAAGGGTGGGCAACAGCGCATGGTGCCCGTCAGCACACGTGCGCGCGCGGCTCTCTCGCGCTGGCTCGCGGTGCGCGGGGAGGCGGCGGGGTCGCGTTTCCTGTTTCCTTCACGCGGAAGTTCCGGGCATCTGACCCGGATTCGCCTCTTTCAACTGTTGCGGGACCTGGCTGTTCGCGCCGATCTCGATCCGGCGAGGGTTTCACCGCATGTCC
The DNA here is from genome assembly GCF_018417475.1 of Novosphingobium decolorationis. NCBI lineage: Bacteria > Pseudomonadati > Pseudomonadota > Alphaproteobacteria > Sphingomonadales > Sphingomonadaceae > Novosphingobium > Novosphingobium decolorationis. The sequence continues at coordinate 929,732 of NZ_CP054856.1, read as the reverse complement.
TGCGTCATGCCTTTGCGACGCATCTTCTGGAGGGCGGGGCAGATCTGCGCGTGCTCCAGACGCTGCTGGGCCACGCCGATATCGCCACGACCCAGATCTACACCCATGTCGACAGCGCACGGCTCGTCGCGCTGGTCAACGAGAGGCATCCCCTGGCTCGGCGACAAGCTTGAAAGGCGCAGATGATCGGGGCTGCGGACGGCTCCTTGTAAAGTCTGCCGACACATGTGTGCAGCCGATACACAAAAACGGGCGGCAGGATGTCCTGCCGCCCGCTTCTGTTCCCAGTTACGCCAATAATGGCGAACTGGAAGGCCGGAGCCTTCGGAATTAGTTCGCGTTGGCGAGCGTGTCCGAAGTGGTGTTGAAGGTGTTGCTCAGGTTGGTGCCGAGGCTGGTCATCGCGGTGATCGCGGCAACGGCGATGAGGGCAGCGATCAGACCGTATTCGATCGCGGTGGCACCTTCTTCGTTGCGACGCAGCTTGGTGAGGAACTTCATGAATTGTCTCCTGATGTAAAGCAGTCTTGTGTACCCGGTCCGGCGCGGCCTCACTTTGTCTCAGGCTTGCCGAACGTGTTGATTGGTAGGTTGGAATAGTTGAAAAATGTTTAAGTCTGCAGAGACCTAGCCCGATGATGAGATGGCTTCGGAGGTCTTGTCGTTGACGTTGCCCCACATGCCGATGGTCTCGTCGGCGACGCTCTGCATGGCCACCACGATGACAAGGGTAATGAGGCCCATGATCAACCCGTATTCGATTGCACTCGCGCCCTGGGCGTCGCGAAGCAGGGATTGCATTCTGGTCAGGGGGAGCATCGCGGCCTCAGACCTCGTGATGATTGGAATGACGTCGAAATTTGCGGATTGAGCTTAAGGATTCATTAAATGAAGGCGGGAAAGTGGAAAAAAATCTGACACCGCTCGTGGTGGTCGCCGTGGCGCTGGTCGATGCGCAGGGGCAGGTCCTCATGCAGCAACGCCCTGAGGGAACGATGCACGCGGGCCTCTGGGAGTTTCCGGGCGGTAAGGTGGATCCCGGTGAGAGCGCCGAGGAAGCCGCTGTGCGCGAGATGCACGAGGAGCTGGCCGTAAGGCTTGATCCGGCATCTCTTGTGTCTGTGGGGTTCTCCAGCGGCCTTCTGGGCGCAGAGAACGCGGGAGGGGCTGCAAGTGCGGCATCCGGGCGCAGGGCGCTTGTCCTGCTTCTTTATGCTGCACGCGCCTGGGAGGGGGCTCCGGTCTCGCAGGAGGGCGGCCAGGCGCAATGGTATGCGGCTCAAAGCCTTGGTGAATTGGCCATGCCGCCGCTTGATTACCCGCTGGCCGATGCCCTTAAGATTTGGCTGAAACACGATTTTTCAGAAAAATATGCAGATAGGTGTTGACCGACTCCGATTCCTTTTCTAGAGGCGCCTCTCCAACGCGCCCGTAGCTCAGCTGGATAGAGCATCAGACTACGAATCTGAGGGTCGGACGTTCGAATCGTTCCGGGCGCGCCATTTTCTCCGAATGGCTTGTTGGAGTACATGGAGAAACAAAAGTGCATGCGCGCCCGTAGCTCAGCTGGATAGAGCATCAGACTACGAATCTGAGGGTCGGACGTTCGAATCGTTCCGGGCGCGCCATTCACTTCCCAGCGTTGATCGCATCAAAAAAGCCGCATCCCTCGGGAGTGCGGCTTTTTTGTTGTCTGCGCGCGTGAAGAACCTCCCGGGCCCGGGAGGGGCGAGGGCGGGCGCTCAGGCCTGCCGCTCGCGGTTGTCCTCTCCCTGGCGCAGGAAGCCCTGCGAGAGCCCGTGGTAGAGCTTGGTCTGGCACACCAGCTTGCTGGCCGCATCGGCGATGATGGCGGTCAGGAAGAGGGGCAGGATCATGCCCCGGTTGGCGGTGGTCTCCATGAGGATGATGACGGCCGTCAGCGGGGCGCGCACGACGCCCACGAAGTAGCCGGTCATGCCCAGGAGGACGACCGCAGGCATGGCGTCGTCGGGGAACGCGAACGTGAGCAGTTCACCGAAACCCGCGCCCACGGAGAGGGAAGGGGCGAAGATGCCGCCCGGGGCTCCGGAGACCGCCGTTGCGGCAGTCGCCAGGAACTTGGCGGGGCCAAACCAGCCCGAGGGCGTGGATTCGCCCTCGATCATCAGCTTGGTCGTTTCGTAGCCCGTTCCCCAGGTCGCGCCGCCGGTGGCCACGCCCACGATGGCGACAACAAGGCCGCAGGCAAAGGCCGAGACCACCGGGCGCTTGCGGATGGCCTGGAAGACCGGGTGCCCGCTGCGCGCGAAGGAGAGCATGATGCGGGCAAAGAGGCCACCGGCAATGCCGCCCAGGATTCCGGCGACCGGCGTGATGAGGAGCACCGAGGTCAGTTCCAGCGTCTCATGCATGACGCCGAAGTAGACATAGTCGCCTGCGATGCCGAGCGAGACGAGACCGGCGATGACCACCGCGCCCATGACGAGGACGGCGACGCGCTGCTCGAACGCGGAGGCAAGCTCCTCGATGGCGAAGGCGACACCGGCCAGCGGCGTGTTGAATGCCGCCGCGACACCGGCCGCGCCGCCTGCGATGAGCACGCCTGCGGTCATCGGCACGCGCATCACCTTGTGGCAGGCGACCATGATGGCCGCCGCGATCTGGACGGTGGGTCCTTCACGCCCGACCGAGCCGCCCACGAGCAGAACGCCGACGGTCAGCAGCAGCTTCACGACCGCGGTGGGGATCGTGAGGAGGCGGGTGTAGGCAAGGTCGAGGTTCTTGGTCGCGGCCATGACCTGCGGAATGCCCGATCCGCGCGCCGCCGGGCTCACCCGGTTGGTGAACCACACGATCGCGGCAAAGCCGCAAGGCGTGAGCGCAAGGGTCAGGTAGATATTGTCGGACTGGAAGCGGGTGAACAGTTCCTGTGCCTTGTCACCCATCCAGGCAAAGGCAATGGCGATGAGCCCCAGGATGATCGCGCCGATGGCGGTGGCAATGCGGCGGCGGGCAAGGTCGAGCGATGAGTCGAAGCTATGAAGAGCCTGTAGAATGCGTCTCATGCGCGCAGGGAAGGTCAACGCGGGTCCAATCGTGATTATAAGGGGCTTGCAGGTCTCGTGCAGGTTGTTGCCGGGACAATTCCTGCGCCCTCTTGCTCCAAACCTACGATGAATCGCAAGGTATTTCCCCGGATTTCCGCGCGCAGGTGTCGGTGTTGCAAACTATGCAACGTGCCGGTGGGGCACTTTTCGGAACGGACCCACCAAAAAGGGCCGGGATGGTCTGTCCATCCCGGCCCCCCGTTCATCCGTGAGCCTCCAGCCCGGGGCTGGAGCCGCGAACCTTATTCGGCTGCGGGGCTTTCTTCGGCGGGCGCGGCCGGAGCCGAACCACCGATGGCCTGCGCGAAGTCGGCCGCGGTCATGCCGATGGCGAGCGAGCCGTCGGGCATGAGGCCGATGTTGGCCTTCTTGAACAGCGCGGTCGCGCCATCGCCGTTGGCGAGTTCCATGGTCACGTCCTCACCCTCGAGCTTGGCGATGGTGCCGAGCACCTGGCCGTCGCTGCTCTTGATCGGGGCATCGACGACCATGGCGGCTTCCTTGGCCTGGCCGGATTCGGCCTTGGCACCCATGACGGCGGATTCGAGCTGCGCCTTGGTCATGCCGATCGTCAGGCCCTTTTCGCGCATGGCGAAGGCCTTGGTGGGAAGGCCGGCACGGGCCACGCCCGTGTTCACGGTAACCACGTCACCCGCAACGGCTTCAACGGCGCCGACTTCGTTCCCCTCGGGATCGAAGACCTTGGCGCCCACCGTCGGGGCGACCGTCTCGGCTGCGGGAGCCGCAGCGTCCTGCGCCACGGCGGCGGCGGGAGCCAGGCCCGCAGCGAGGATCGCGGCGGCGATGAGCGAATTCTTCATGGTGTACTCCTTGTTTGCTCCACGAGGCCAGTTGGGCTCGACTTCACGGAGGGTTGCCCCGGGATAACGCAGGGCCGTGCATTTGGGTCCGGCTCAAGTTGTCCGGACAACGAACGCCGTCCGAATTACGAACCGCGCGAGGCCGCGCCGGGCAACAACGTGCTGCACTGCGAATGGGCGACCAAAGGTGGTGCATATGTTGCACACCGCTAATGGATGACCGCTGAACGGCTCCAGATCAACCGCTAAAATGACACTTTTTCACGGCTCGCTGTTCCAGGTCCTGGCTCTCTGCAGGCCATGACCTTGAAACCGCGCGTGGCGCAGGGGGCGTCTCCAATGTGCGCGCAGGTGGTATCCGCACTGCAGTATGCTGCGGTGCACAATTATCGTAAGGGAAGGGCCCGGATCCCCTTTGCAGGGGGGAACATTCCGGTATGTCGGCACTTTAGGGATCAGCATTCGGGCGCAGCAGGATATGGACATCGCAATGGACGAGGAGGATCACACGGGCCTTGGAACGGACCTGGAGGAGGTCTCCGGCCCCTCGGTGTGGCGCTACGCCATGGCGCGCAAGGCACACGTTGTCATCGATGCGGACGATTATTTCAAGCTCGTGCGCGAGGCCATGGAGGCGGCGCGCCAGCGGGTCTTCCTGATCGGTTGGGACTTCGATTCGCGGATCCTGCTCTCCGATGGGCGCCGGTGGTGGCAAAAGGGGCGCAAGCACCGTTTTCCGGCGCGTCTGGGCTCTTTCATCCTGTGGTTGGTGGACCACAACCCGGACCTGGAAGTGCGCATCCTCAAGTGGAATTTCGCGCTCTTCAAGTCGCTGTTCCGGGGGACCATGCTGGTCGATCTGCTGCGCTGGGCGCGGCGTGACCAGATCGACTTCAAGTTCGATGCCGCGCATCCGCTGGGTTGCAGCCACCATCAGAAGATCGTCGTCCTCGACGATGTCTTTGCGGTGTGTGGCGGCATCGACATGACGACGGACCGCTGGGACACGAGCGAGCACCTGCCCCACGACACCCGCCGTCGCCGTCCGACCGGGCGCCTTTACGCGCCCTGGCATGACATCACGATGATGATGGAAGGCGAGATTGCCGGCGCGCTTGGCGAATTGGGGCGCGACCGCTGGGACGTGGCGGGCGGCAAGCCGCTCGAACCCTGCAAGGCGCAGGAGGAAAGTCCCTGGCCGGAAAGCCTGCACGGTGAATTTCGCGACGTCGAACTGGGCATCGCGCGTACGCGCGCGAAATATGGCGACTGCCCGCAGGTCAGCGAGATCGAGGCTCTGTTCGTGGAGCAGATCCGCTCCGCCCGGCACTTCATCTATGCCGAGACGCAGTACTTCGCCTCGCGCGTTATCGCCGAGGCCATCTGCGAGCGTCTCATGGAAGACGATCCGCCTGAGATCATCATCGTCAATCCCTTCACCGCCGATGGCTGGCTGGAGCAGGTGGCGATGGATACGGCACGAACGCGGCTTCTTGAGATCGTGCGCGAGGCCGATCACGCCGGACGCTTCCAGCTCTACTATCCGGTCGCGAGCGACGGGACGCCGATCTACGTCCATGCCAAGCTGACGATCATCGATGACCGTATCCTGCGCATCGGTTCGGCCAACATGAACAACCGTTCGATGGGGCTCGACAGCGAGTGCGATGTTTTCCTCGACCTGGATCGGCCCGCCAACGCGGGACGGCCCGAACTGGCGCAAACCATCTGCAAGGTGCGCCAACGCCTGATCGCCGAGCACTGCGCGCTCGACATGGACGAGGCGGCGCGCCGCCTGAAGGAAACCGGCTCGATGCGCGCGACGATCGATGGCCTGAACGAGGCGCGCGGAAATCAGGGGCGCCGACTGGTTCCTCTGCCCCTGAAAGAGCTCTCCGATGCCGAGAAGAAGCTGGGAGACAGTGCGCTCCTTGACCCGGAACGTCCTGACGAAATGTTCGAGCCGATCGAACGTCGCGGGTTGTTTCGCCGGAAAGGGGCTCTAATGCGGGTGCGCCTGAAAGAAAGATGGAAAAGGAGAAGGCGCAGATGAGCTGTCTGGACGAGCCGGACATGGACAATCCGCTCGGCAAGCCCGATGTGCCGGAGCACGTCCAGGAGGCCATTCGCACCCTGATCGGCTGGGCGGGCGATGACCCGACCCGCGAGGGGCTGCTCGACACGCCCAAGCGCGTGGCGCGCGCCTGGCTGGAATATTGCCAGGGTTACCAGGAAGATCCTTCGATCCACCTGTCCCGTGTCTTCGAGGAAGTGGGCGGCTACGATGAGGTCGTCCTGCTCAAGGACATTCCGTTCCAGTCGCACTGCGAACACCACATGGCGCCGATCCAGGGCAAGGCGGCCATCGCCTACCTGCCGCGCGACCACGTGGTTGGCATCTCGAAGCTCGCGCGCGTGCTGCATGGATATGCGCGCCGCCTGCAGATCCAGGAGCGTCTGACTGCGGAAGTCGCGCAGTGCATCTGGAATCACCTCAAGCCCCACGGCGTGGCCGTGGTGATCGAGGCCCAGCACGGCTGCATGACCGGTCGCGGCGTGCGCACGCCGGGCGTGGGCATGATCACCAGCCGCATGATGGGCACGTTCCTGGAAGATGAGCGCAGCCGCAAGGAAGTGCTTAGCCTGATGGGCTACTGATCCTTCACCAGACGCCATCAACGAACGAAAAAGGGGCGGCGCACCATAGGTACGCCGCCCCTTTTTCGTTTCGGACAGGATCCGTGCTCAGAGCTTGCCGAGCATGTATTCCGCCGCGCTTACCTCGAAGGTGCCCGGGGCCTCGACGTTGAGCTGCTCGACCACGCCGTCGTTCACGACCATCGAGAAGCGCTGGCCGCGCGTGCCCATGCCGAAGCCCGAGCCGTCCATGGTCAGGTCCAGCGCCTTGACGAGGTCGCCGTTGCCGTCGGCCAGCATCGTGACGTCGGACGAACCGGCGGCCTTGCCCCAGGCGCCCATCACGAAGGCGTCGTTGACGGCGGTGCAGGCGATCTCGTCGATGCCCTTGGCCTTGAGCTCGGCCGCCTTGTCGACGAAGCCGGGAAGGTGCTTGGCCGAACAGGTCGGGGTGAAGGCGCCCGGGACCGAGAAGAGCGCGACCTTCTTGCCCGCGAAGTAGTCGGCGCTCTGGACCGGCTCGGGGCCGCTCTCGCCCGCCTTCATCAGCTTCACGTCGGGAAGTTTGTCACCTACGGCGATGGTCATGCGTTCATCCTTCTTGGCATGGGTGTGCGGTTTCGCGTCCCCGATATAGGCCGGGCAGGGCGCCCTGCAATGCCCATGCGGTTCTGAAATCGGGAAACTCCGGGCCCGTGCGGATGGCGCTCGAAAGCGAGCGTGCATTTTTCCGGGATAGCGCTGAGCCGCTCGCGAGGTCCGGAATGATGCGTCTTTGCAAGGTGGCCCTGCGCGGTGGTCCCGCGCGGTCATGGTGGCGCTGAGTGGTGGTGCATTCAGGGTGGATATAAAGATGTCTTTATATTCGGTTTGCGTTTTGGCCGGGGGTCCTTTAATCCCTCACCAACCGCCGGCGCTTTCGGGCGTCGACATCATTCACACGATCATTCCCCAGGAGTTCCCTCGTGGCCACAGCTGATACCGCCGTTCACGACTACGCCATCGCCGACATGTCGCTCGCCGATTACGGCCGCGCCGAAATCGCGATCGCCGAGACCGAAATGCCGGGCCTGATGGCCCTGCGCGAGGAATATGGTGCACAGCAGCCGCTCAAGGGTGCGCGCATCACCGGCTCGCTGCACATGACGATCCAGACCGCCGTTCTCATCGAGACGCTGGTCGCGCTGGGTGCCGAAGTGCGCTGGGCGACCTGCAACATCTTCTCAACCCAGGACCACGCCGCGGCCGCGATCGCCGCGCAGGGCATCCCCGTCTACGCCATCAAGGGCGAGAGCCTGTCCGACTACTGGGACTACGTCGGCAAGATCTTCGACTGGGGCGATGACACCGCCAACATGATCCTCGACGATGGCGGCGATGCCACCATGTTCGCGCTGTGGGGCGCACGCGTCGAAGCGGGTGAAGACCTGTTCGAGCCGAGCAACGCCGAGGAAATCGAATTCGTCCGCTCGCTCAAGAAGTTCCTCAAGGAAAAGCCGGGCTACCTGACCAAGTCGGTCCAGGCCATCAAGGGCGTTTCGGAAGAGACCACCACCGGCGTGCACCGCCTCTACCACATCGCCAAGCAGGGCAAGCTCCCGTTCCCGGCGATCAACGTGAACGACTCGGTTACCAAGTCGAAGTTCGACAACCTCTACGGTTGCCGTGAATCGCTGGTCGACGCGATCCGCCGCGCCACCGACGTCATGCTCTCGGGCAAGGTCGCCTGCGTTGCCGGCTTCGGCGATGTCGGCAAGGGCTCGGCCCAGTCGCTGCGCAACGGCGGCGCCCGCGTTCTCGTCACCGAAGTCGATCCCATCTGCGCGCTCCAGGCCGCGATGGAAGGCTTCGAGGTCGTCACCATGGAAGAGGCCGTGACCCGCGCCGAGATCTTCGTGACCGCGACCGGCAACGAAGGTGTCATCACCGGCGAGCACATGAAGGGCATGAAGGACAAGGCCATTGTCTGCAACATCGGCCACTTCGACAGCGAGATCCAGATTTCCGCGCTCGACAACTACGAGTGGAAGGAAATCAAGCCCGGCACCGACCTCGTCACGCTGCCCGACGGCAAGCAGCTGCTGATCCTCGCACAGGGCCGCCTGGTGAACCTGGGCTGCGCCACCGGTCACCCCAGCTTCGTGATGTCGGCCAGCTTCACCAACCAGACGCTGGCGCAGATCGAACTCTTCACCAAGTCGGAAAACTACAAGAACGACGTCTACGTTCTTCCCAAGGTCCTCGACGAGAAGGTCGCCGCGCTTCACCTCAAGAAGCTGGGCGTCAAGCTGACCGAGCTTTCGCAGCGCCAGGCCGACTACATCGGCGTGCCGGTGGAAGGCCCGTTCAAGCCCGACCACTACCGCTACTGATTTCGGACGGGCAGCCAGTCTGCCCAACCGTTTTGCAGGATGAAGGGGCTGCGCGAAGGCGCGGCCCCTTTTTCGTTATCCGGCACAGTTTTGAGGTGGCCGGGCGGAGAGGGCATTGTCTTTGCGCGCCGTGCGCACCATAGCCAAGGGTGATGGAGACTGATCGTTTTCTGCCCCTCGTGATCGGCATTCTGCTCGCGGCCTGGACGCTGGCGGCGGCCTGGGCGATCCTCGTTGCGCGGCGCCGCCAGAAGCGTGCCGAAATGCAGCTTCGCTCGGCCCGCCGGCTTGCCCGGATGATCGAGGAGAGCCCCGCGCTGCCCTTGCTGGTCCGCTCGGACGGCCGGATCGAAGCCTCGCCCCGGCTGGCGCAGTGGCTCGGGCTCGATTCCGTGCCGCAGTACCTGACCGAACTCGACACCGGCGAGCGGGGGCTGCCCGCCGACAAGCTGACCGAACTGGCCGAAGCGGTGCGCCGCACCCAGAAGACGGCCTCGCCCTTTCGTCTGGCCGCGACGCCGCGCAATTCCTCGCGCAGCCTGGCCTTGCGTGGGCACCTGGCCGATCCGCAGGTTTCGCCCGGCGGCGCGGCGCTGGTCTGGGTCTTCGACTTTTCCGAAAGCGAGAGCGAACTCAGCCGCTTGCGCGAAGAGGCGGCCCGTGCGCGCGGTGATTTCAGTGCGCTCGTCTCGCTGATCGAGGCTGCGCCGATGCCCATGTGGTTCCGTCGTCCCGATGGCGCGCTGCAACTCGTCAACCGCGCCTATGTCGACGCCGTGGGCGGCCAGAGCGCGGAACAGGTCGTCAACGCAGGGATCGAACTGATCGAGACGGTCGAAGGCTTTACGCCGGGCGATGTCGCGCTGCAGGCGGCCGAGCGCAACGTGCCGGTCGAGCGCGTGGTCTCCACCACCATCGACGGCGAGCGCCGGGCGCTGCGCGTCTCCGACCTCCCACTCGGCGGCGAGGGCGTGGCGGGCTATGCGGTTGATATCGAGGATATGGAAGAGCTCTCGCGCTCGTTCCGGGCGTTCCGCGATGCGCAGCGTGCGCTGCTTGATCAGCTTTCGGCCGGTGTCGCCCAGTTCGACCGCCAGCGCCGCTTGTCCTTTGCTAACCAGCCTTTCCAGCGGGTGTTCAACCTGCCTGCCAGCGCCGAGCACGATCCACCGGCGTTCGAGCGTCTGCTCGATGCCGCGCGCGATGCCGGGCGTGTGCCCGAAGTGCGCGACTTTCCGGCCTGGCGCCGCGAGAAGACGGCCTGGTTCCTCTCCGACGCCACCCGTGAGGAAGCCTGGACCCTGCCTGATGGCACCTACATGCGCATTGTCGCGCAGCCGCTCCCCGATGGAGGGCTGCTCCTCATCGCCGAGGATCGTACCGAGCAGCTGCGCCTCTCGGCCATGCGGGACACGCTGCTGCGCACGCGCACGGCCATCGTCGACAGCCTGTTCGAATCCATCGCCGTGTTTGCGCCCGATGGCCGCATGCAGATCTGGAACCGGCGCTTTGCCAACGACTGGGGGTTGGAGAGCGATTTCCTCGACACCCACCCGCACGTCGAGACCTTGCTCAAGAAGATCGCGCCGCGCCTTCGCCGCGGTGCCGAAGCGGAGAAGGTGGGCAACGTGGTGCGCGCCTCCACGCTTGATCGGACGCAGAAGGGCGGGCGTATCGCGCTTTCCGACGGGCGTATCCTCGAATTCGCGGGCGTTCCGCTGCCGGACGGAAACGGGCTTCTGGCCGTCCTCGACATCACCGATTCGCAAAAGGCCGAGGATGCCCTGCGCGAGAGCAACGCCGCGCTCGTCGAGGCCGACGCGATCAAGACGCGCTTCCTGGCGAGCATGAGCTATGAGTTGCGCACCCCGCTCACCACCATCGGCGGCTTTGCCGAGATGCTGGACGCGGGCATCGGCGGAGACCTCAACGACAGCGGCAAGGAATACCTCGCGGCGATCCTGGCTTCCGTCACGCAGTTGGGCGAACATATCGAGAGCCTGCTCGACCTCTCGCAGAGCGAGGCGGGCATGTTGCCGCTGCGCAAGGAGCCGCTCGATCTCATGCCGTTCCTGCGTCAGGTGGCCGAGGAGAGGGTGGGGCGGCTCGACGCCATGGAGCTCACGCTCGACCTGCGCGCAGATGGCCTGCTGCGCCCGATCGAGGCGGACCGCAAGCGCCTTGCCCGGGCTGTCGGCGCGCTGCTCGATAACGCCATCGGCGCTTCGCCCAAGGGTGGGCGCATCCTTTTGCAGGCCACACGCAAGAGAAATGCGGCAGGTGCCGACGTCGTGCGTATCCAGGTCGAGGACAAGGGCGCAGGCATGGACGGGCGCACGCTCGCCCGCGCGCTCGATGGGATGAAGGTAAGCGCGGACGGCAAGAGCGTGGAGCGCCGGCAGGGCCTCGGCCTGCCGCTCGCCCGCCAGCTGATCGAGGCGCACGGCGGAACGCTTACTCTGCAATCCGAACCTGGCCAGGGCACCCAGGCCCTCGTGGAGCTGCCATGACAACGACACTCGAACTTCCCGACCTTGCCGCCATGGAACGGCTGGGCAGGACGATTGCCGAGGCGCTACGTCCCGGCGACGTCGTCGCGCTCGAAGGCGGACTTGGCGCGGGCAAGACCACCCTTGCGCGCGCCATTGTCGCGGGCCTCGGCCACGAAGGCGAGGTTCCCTCACCCAGCTTCGCGATCATCGAGGTCTACGAGCCGGGGCCGGACGGCACGGGTGTACGCCTGCCGCTGGTCCACGCCGACTTCTACCGCCTCGAACATCCTGACGAGGCTTACGAGATCGGTCTGGAAGAATACCGCGAGGGCGCGGCGCTCATCGCCGAGTGGCCCGATCACGCCGGTGGCTTTGAACATGAGCCGGCTTGCCTCACGCTTGCGCTCGAAGTTGCGGATGCCGGGCGCATCGCCATTGCCCGGGGTGGGGCGGATTGGCTAGGGCGGATGCCGAAATGACAGACGCTGGTGTGACAGGCCCTGAAGGGCTCGATTCGTTTGTGGCCAAGGCTGGCTGGGGGGACGCGCGCGTGGAGCCGCTGCCCGGCGATGCCTCGTTCCGCCGCTATTTCCGCCTGCGCCGGGGTGAGGACGCCTCGGCCATGCTGATGCACGCGCCGCCGCCCAACGAGGATCCGGTGCCCTTCCTGCGCGCCGCGCGCTGGCTTGATGACAATGGCCTGCGTCCCCCGCGCATCCTGGCCGAGGACGCCACACAGGGTTTCGTGCTGCTGGAGGACTTCGGCGATGCACGCGTGCGCGATTACCTCGATGAGTGGCCGGGCGACGAAATGGCGATCTACACCGGCGCGGTCGACGCGCTGGTCCAGCTCCATGACCTCCCGGGCGGCCCGTTCAACGACTACACGCTGAGCGAATACCTGCGCGAGGCGAAGCTCTTTACCGAATGGTACGTGCCCGCGCAAAAGCTCTACGTCGATGTCGAAGGCTACGCCAAGGCCTGGGAGACGGTACTGGCCGATCTCCTGCCGCGTCAGCGTCCGGGCGTCGCGGTGCTGCGCGATTACCACGCCGAGAACATCATGCTCCTGGGCTCGCTGGAAAAGCAGGGCCTGCTGGACTTCCAGGACGCGCTGGTCGGGCACCGGGCCTACGACCTCGTCTCGCTCTTGCAGGACGCGCGCCGCGACGTCTCGCCCGAAGTCGAGCAGGCGATGATCGCGCATTACGTGCGCGCGACGGGCTGTGATCCGGAGGTGCTCCTGGCCGACTACGCGCGCCTTGGCGCCCAGCGGAATGCCAAGATCGTGGGCATTTTCGTGCGCCTGTGGAAGCGCGATGGGAAGCCGCGCTACCTCGACATGATCCCGCGCGTATGGGCGCATCTCGAACGCGATCTCGCGCACCCCGCGCTCGCCCCCGTGGCGGAGTGGTTCGCCGCCAACATCCCGGCCGAATTGCGCCAGGCCAAGGGCGGGAGCTTCGCGCTGTGAGCCGCGCCCCCCTTGCCAGCGATACCGCGATGATCCTGGCCGCAGGCCTGGGCAAGCGGATGCGTCCGCTCACCGCGACCCAGCCCAAGCCGCTCGTGCGCGTGGCACACAAGGCGCTGATCGACCACGCGCTCGACAAGCTCGAGGCGGCGGGTATCGCGCAGGCCGTGGTCAACGTGCACTATATGGCCGATGCCCTGGAAGGGCATCTGGAGGTGCGCAAGGCAGGCCCGAAGACGGTCATTTCCGATGAACGCGCGCAGCTTCTGGAAACGGGCGGGGGCATGGTCCATGCGGCCGACACGCTGCCCGATCCCTTCTTCTGCCTCAACAGCGACAACATCTGGCTCGATGGCCCCGAGAACGTCTTTGCCGACCTTTCGAACGGCTGGGACCCGGAGCGGATGGACGCGCTGCTCCTGATGGTGCCGCACGCCCGCGCGCGCAATTACCGGGGCGAGGGCGACTTCCACCTCGACGCCGAGGGCCGCGTTTCGCGCCGCAAGCCGGGCCGTGTCGCGCCCTTCATCTACACCGGCATCCAGATCGTTTCGAAGCGCCTCCTGCGCGAGGCGCCTGAAGGCCCGTTCTCGACCAATATCCTGTGGAGCCGCGCCATCGAGGAAGGCCGCCTGTTCGGCATTTCGCATCAGGGCGAGTGGTTCGAGGTGGGCGAGCCCGGCGCGATCAAGCCGACCGAAGAGTATCTCCTTGGTGCCTGATCTGTTTGCGGCGGGGGACGAGCCTTCGCCCAGTGTCTTTTCGATTGCCGCCCACCGCGGGTTTGCCGATGCGCTCGTGGCAGGTCTCGTGCCGCGCTACGCCGATGCGGATCTGGGCCTTGCGCGCCTGACCCTGCTGCTCCCCAGCCGACGCACCGTACGTACGGTGACCGAGGCTTTCGTGCGCTATGCGGGCGAGCAGGGCATGGGCGCCGAGACCGCCGATGGTGCGCGCGCGCCCACGGGCATGCTGCTGCCGCGCATGGCGGTGGTGGGCGATCTTGATCTTGACGAGGCGCTTGGGCCCTTGCTCGATCCCCTGGGCGCGGCGGACATTCCGCCCGCCTGCGATCCCACGCGCCGCTGGCTGCGTCTTGCCCATTACCTGCGCCATGTCGAAGGCGATGCGGCGGGCAAGGGGCCTGCGCTTTTGCGCCGTGCGTTCGAACTTGGCAGCACCATGGATCGGCTTCTGGTCGAAGGCATTGCGCCGATCGACCTTCTCTCCGACGAGGTCGTGGCCATCGTTGGTGACCTCTCGAAGCACTGGGAGGACAACACCCGCAGCTTCCTCAAGGTCCAGCAGTTCTGGATCGCGGAACTGGCAGGGCGCGGCGAGATCGACGCGCCCGAGCGGCGCAACCGTCTCTTCGCCCACGCCGCCGAGAGCTGGGCGGCGAACCCGCCCGAATTCCCCATCGTCGCGGCCGGTGTCACCAGCGCCTCGCCTGCACTTGCCCGCCTCCTGCGGGTGGTGAGCGAACTGCGCGATGGCGCGGTGATCCTGCCCGATCTTGACCTCGGCCTCGATGCGGAGGTCTGGGAGGAACTGGGCAGCGCCGGCAAGCCCGCCGAGCCCGAGGACCCGCCGTTTGGGCGCCACGATGCGGTCACGCACCCCCAGTATCACCTGAAGCTCCTGCTCAACCGCATGGGCCTGTCGCGCACGGACGTGCGACCCTGGCACCGTTCGGGGATGGCGGCCTCGCCGCCCGAGCGCAAGGCGGCGATTTCCAACCTCTTCCTGCCGCCGCGGGCCTCGGCAGCCTGGGTGAGCCTGCCCGCCGACAAGCGCCGTCTTTCCGACGTGCGGCTGATGGAGAGCGTCCATCCCGGCGAGGAAGCGCAGGCCATCGCGCTCCTTATCCGCGTGGCGCTGGAAACCCCAGAGCGCCGCGTCGCGCTGGTGACACCCGACCGCGGCCTTGCCGCGCGCGTTGTCTCGCATCTTCAGCGCTGGGGGATCACGGCCGATGACACCGCAGGCCAGCCCCTGCCGCAGACGGCGGCGGGCCGTCTCTTCCTGCTGCTGGCCGAAGTTCTGGCCGAACAGGGCGCTCCGGTTCCGCTCATCGCACTCCTCACGCATCCGTTTGCGGGGAGCGGGGAGGGCCGTGCGCGCTGGCTCGAATCCGCGCGCCGTCTCGATTTGGCGCTGCGCGGGCCGCGTCCGGCCGCCGGGCTCGCCCCTCTGGCTGCGCTCGCCAAGGAAAACCGGCTCGGCACATGGTGGGAGAAGGTCGAGGCCTGCCTTGCGCCCCTGTTCGAACTCTACGCCGCCGAACCGCTTGAAAAGGCGCTGGGTGTCCTCACCGAAGCGGCCGAGGCGCTGTGCGGTGAGAACCTGTGGACCGGCGCGGATGGCCGCGCGCTCAGCGCCTTCATCGAGGAACTGCGCGCCGGAGCTTCGGCAGCGGGCACGCTTGTCGATGCGCGCGATATCCACGCGGTGCTGCGCGACGCGATGGACCGTACCTCGGTGCGACCGCCCTGGGGCGGGCATCCGCGCGTGTCGATCTACGGTCTTCTCGAAGCGCGTATGAGCCGCGCCGATCTCGTCATCTGCGGGGGCCTCACCGAGGGTGTCTGGCCTGCCAGTCCGTCGCAGGATTCGCTCCTGCCGCCAGCTGTCTTGCGCGCTCTGGGCGTGCCGGGCGCGGATTTCCGCATCGGTCTTGCCGCGCACGACCTTGCCGCTGCACTGGGCGCACCCGAGGTGGTGCTGAGCTGGGCGCAGCGCGATGAGGGCGGTCCCGTCATCCCCTCGCGCTTCGTCCTGCGCGTGAAGGCGATGCTGGGCGATCAGGTCGGGCGTCATCTGGAGCGTGAGATCCCGCGCCTCGCCCGCCTTATCGACGACGCGCCGCGCGCCGCGCCCCATCCGCGCCCGCAGCCCATGCCCAGCGCCGAGCAGCGTCGGGTCGCCGTCTCGGTCACGGGGCTCGACCGCCTGCGCGGCGATCCCTACCAGTTCTACGCCAGCGCGGTCCTCAAGCTGCGCAGCCTCGACAGCCTCGATGCCGAGCCGAGCGCGGCCTGGCGCGGCGAGATCGCGCACCTCATCATGCAGAAGTGGCACGAGGCGGGCGAACCAAAGGAGGGCCTCCACGCCATTGCGCAAAAGGTGCTCGACGATGAGAGCGCCCACCCGCTGATGCGCGCCTTGTGGTGGCCGCGCCTGTCGGCCGCGCTGGAGACGTTCGAGGGCCTTGTCCTTGCGGGCAAGGAAGAAGGCCGCGAGGTTCTGGGCGTGGAGAAGTGGGGCCGCATGGACTACCGCGACGTCACGATCCTGGGTCGCACCGACCGGCTCGACCGCAAGGCCGATGGCACCATTGCGGTGGTCGATTACAAGACCGGCCAGCCGCCCTCGGGCACGCGCGTCGAAGAGGGCTTTGCGCTCCAGCTTGGCGTCACCGGTCTCATCGTAGAGGCGGGAGGCTTCGAAGGCGTCGCCGGAGAGGTTACGGGCTTTGAATACTGGTCGATGGCCAAGGCCAAGGACGGCTCGATCGGCTACATGAACGAGCCGGTGCGCGAGGGCCGCAAGAAGTCGGGGCTCGTGCGCGAAGAGTTCCTCGACCGCACGCGCGAGTACCTCGACGATGCGCTCAGCCGCTGGATTCTGGGCAACGAGCCCTTCACCGCGCGCCTCAACCCCGACCTCGATCTCTATTCCGATTACGACCAGCTGATGCGCCTCGACGAATGGATCACGGGGCTGGGCAAGCCCGCCCGGAAGGAGGACACCCCATGAGCGGTCCGGCCAAGGTCTACCCGCTGCACGGCAACCAGATGCCCGCGGTGAACCCGCTCGACACCGTCTGGCTTTCGGCCTCGGCGGGGACGGGCAAGACGCAGGTGCTCTCCTCGCGCGTGCTGCGCCTGCTGCTCCAGCCGGGGATCTCCCCCTCGCAGATCCTGTGCCTGACCTTCACCAAGGCGGGCGCAACCGAGATGGCCGCGCGCATCAACGGCACGCTCGCCGAATGGGTCCGCATGGAGGATGTCGAGCTTTTCCCGCGCCTCGAAGCCATCGGCGCGCCGACCGATGGCGCGACGATGGCGCGCGCGCGCACGCTCTTTGCCGCCGTGCTCGATTGCCCGGGCGGCGGGCTTCGTATCGACACCATCCACGCCTTCTCGCAGTGGTTGCTTGCGACCTTCCCGCTGGAAGCGGACCTCATTCCGGGCAGCCGCCCGATGGAGGACCGCGAACGTACGTTGCTCGCCAAGCAGGTTCTCGCCGATCTCCTGGTCGAAGCCGAGGAGGACCCGCTCGGCGATCCGCAGCTGCTCGATGCGATCTCGGCGCTGTCGCTGCGCCATGGTCCCGATGCCGTGGTCGGCTTCCTGCTGCGCTGCGCAGGCGCGCGCGAGGTCTGGTTTGGGCCCGGAAGCTGGCAGGCGGGCGACATGCGCGCACATGTCCTGCGCCTCCTCGACCTTCCCCCGCAGGCCGACGCCGACATGCTGGCCGAGCTGTGCTCGGACGCGCGTTTCGACGTGGCTTCGCTGCGTCGCTGCATGGAGGTGAACCACGAGTGGAACACCAAGACCGGCCTTGAGGCGGTCGACCGCATCAGCGAGTGGCTGCTGGGCAACCCGACCCAGCGCGCGGCCTCCATCGACGAGATGGCCAAGGCCTTCCTCACCCAGAAGGGCGAGCCCAAGGCCAGCAAGTCGCAGGACAAGATCGAGCCTTCCTATCCCGACTATGCCGCGCGCGTGGTGGCGGGGATCGAGGGCGTGCGCACCTTGCGCGCGATGCTCGACCTTGTCGATCATCTGGTCCCGTCGCTGCGTCTGGGCCGCGCCTTTGCGATTGCCTGGGACGAGGCGAAGAGCCGCGAGGGCCTGATCGACTTCGACGATCAGATCCGCCGCGCCGCCTCGCTTCTGAAGGACAAGGCCCAGGCCGACTGGATCCGCTACAAGCTCGACCGCCAGTTCGATCACATCCTTGTCGATGAGGCGCAGGATACGAACGAGCAGCAGTGGGACATCATTTTCGCGATGGCCGAGGAGTTCTGGGCGGGCGCGGGCCAGCACGAGGACCGGCTGCGCACGCTCTTCGTCGTGGGCGACTACAAGCAGGCGATCTTCCGCTTCCAGGGCACCAGCCCCGAAAACTTCCGCAAGGCCGCGGGGCGCGTGCGCAACCTGATGCGCGCCGCCGCGCGCAATGCCGCGCAGCTGCGCGCCGAATACGAACCGCGCGAGATGCAGGAACTGGGCCTCGAACGCAGTTTCCGGACAGCGCAGCCCGTCCTCGATTTCGTCGATCAGGCGATTGCCGGGATCGGCCATGAACGCTTCGGCCTCGACCGGGCTGCGCAGCGCCACCAGGGCGAGGAGCGCCCGGGCTACGTCGCGCTGTGGCGTCCGGTCGGTTTCGACACGGGCGAAGAGGAAGAGGCACCGGAGGATCCGGGCGAGGGGGACGAAGGCGAGGAGACCTGGCTCTCCGGCCCCAACCGCCAGATGGCCGACCGCATCGCGCAGCAGGTGCGCGAGTGGCTCGACCCGCATGGCGATGGCTTCACGCTTTCCAAGGGCAAGGTCCGCCGTGCGACGGCCGGCGACATCATGGTGCTGGTGCGCCAGCGCAAGGAGCTGGCTGGGCTCATTGTCGCACGCCTTCATGCCGCGGGCGTGGACGTGGCCGGTGTCGACCGTCTGCGTCTGGGCGCGCCGCTGGCGGTCAAGGATCTGGTCGCGGCGCTGCGCTTTGCAGCCCAGCCGCTCGACGACCTGAACCTGGCGAGCCTGCTCGTATCTCCGCTCGTCGGCTGGAGCCAGGAACAGCTGCTTGCCCATGGTTACCGCGACAAGCACGTGCGCTTGTGGGACCACCTGCGCGCCTCTTCGGACGCCGAGGTCGGACGCACGTTGCTCCAGCTGGGCGAACTGCTTGCGCTGGCCGATTACGAACCGCCCCATGCGCTCTTGCAGTGGCTGCTCGTTGGCCCTTGGAGGGCGCGGCGCAAGCTGATCGCGCGGCTGGGCAGCGAGGCGGGCGATCCCATCGATGAGCTGGTCAACGCCGCGCGCGCCTATGCCGTCACCGATACGCCCAGCCTTGCGGGTTTCCTCGCCTGGTTCGAGGCAGGCGATGGCGAGCTGAAGCGCGAGGCGGACAACGCAGGCGGGCAGGTGCGCGTGATGACCGTGCATGGCTCCAAGGGCCTGCAGGCGCCCATCGTGATTCTGGCCGACGCCACCGGCAATCCCGAAAGCGCACGCGAAAGCGGGGTTTCGTTGCCCGATCCGCGCGACAAGAACCGGCGGATCCCGTTCCCCCCGCTCTCCAAGGCGGAGAAGGTGGGCCCGGTCGCCGAAGAAATCGCGCAGGCGCGCGAGGCGGACGAGCAGGAGCACTGGCGCCTCCTCTACGTCGCCATGACCCGCGCCGAGGAAGCGCTCTTCGTGGGCGGCGCGCTGGGCCCGCGCGACAAGGGCCAGCCTGCCTCCAAGAGCTGGTACGCGCAGCTGCGCACGCTGTTCGAAGAGCAGGAGGAAGAGGTCGACGCGATCTGGGGCGGGGCCTTCACGCAAGGTTCGTTGGGTCCCTTCGTGCCTATGCGCGCGGCACCGGCCGAGCTTCCCCTGCGTGCGCCTCTGCCCGAGTGGACCGGGCGTGTTCCAGCCGCCGAACCGCGCCCGCCGCGCCCGCTCGCGCCCTCGGCGCTGGGCGAGGAGGATGCGCCCGATCCGCCGTTTCCGCCGGGCGCCGGGCAGCAGGCCGCGCGGCGCGGCACGGTGCTCCACGCACTTCTGGAGCGCCTGCCCGCGCTCGCGCCTGAACTGCGTGAGGCCGAGGCCGAACGCTGGCTCAAGCGCAACGCGAAAGACCTGCCGACAGAGATGCGCAGTGCGATCCTGGCCGATGCGCTTGACGTGGTGGCCAATCCTGCGTGGGCCGAGATCTTCGGGCCGGACAGCCTTGCCGAAGTGCCGGTGGCCGCCATCGTCGGCGGACAGGTGGTGGCGGGCACGATTGACCGGCTTGTGATCGGGCCCGACCGGGTGCGGCTGGTCGACTACAAGACCTCGCGCCGTCCGCCCGCTTCGCTGGGCGAGGTTCCGCGCGGGGTTCTGCGCCAGATGGCGGCCTATGCCGCCGCACTCGAACAGACCTTCCCGGGGCGCGATGTGGAGGTAGGGATCCTCTACACGTCCAGCCCGCAGCTTATCGAGGTGCCCGCCGATGTGCTCGAGGCGCACAAGCCCGCCTTGGCGGCAACGCAGTAAAGCTTTCGATCCCAGCCGTTGCCAGCGGCGGTTTCATCCCTAGATTGACGATCAAACACCGTTTCGAGGAGTTCTCCCAATGCCCACGATTGCCGTAACCGATTCCAGCTTCGAAGATGACGTCCTCAAGTCCGAGACGCCCGTTCTCGTCGATTTCTGGGCCGACTGGTGCGGTCCGTGCAAGATGATCGGCCCGGCTCTCGAAGAGATCTCGGACGAGCTCGACGGCAAGGTCAAGATCGCCAAGATGGACATCATGGCCAACACCGAAGTGCCCGGCCAGATCGGCGTGAAGTCGATCCCGCTGATGGTGCTGTTCAAGAACGGCGAAGCCGTCGCCCAGAAGCTGGGTGCCGCGCCCAAGAACGCTCTCAAGGGCTGGATCGAAAGCGAGATCTGATCGCACCGATTCCAAGCGCCCGACAGGGCCTTACCGGACCCCTTCCACGCCTTGGCGCGGGAGGGGTTCAGTGCATCTGGAGAGCAAGCTTGGCGAAGTCCGCCCACAATTCGGGCGAGGCCGCGCCGACCAGATCGCGGCGCTCGTATTCGTCGACGCGGTACGGGGTGCCGTCGGGGCGTGCGGCCATGCCGCCTGCCTCGTTGAGGAACAGGACGCCCGCCGCGTGGTCCCAGGGGAGCGTGCGGTTGAACATCGAGACATCGTTGGTGCCCAGCACCAGGCGCGGGTACTGCTCGGCCGCGCAGCGCGGGATGTCGACGAGCGTGTAGTGCGGCGCGGCCAGCGCCATGAATTTCTCGCGCGTGCCCTCTTCCATGAACAGCGTCGAGATTGCCGCGACGGGCGGCGTTTCGCCGCTGGTGCGTGCGCTAATGCGGTAGTCGCCGATATGCGCGCCCTTGCCCAGACTTGCGTGGCAGAAGCGTCCGGTCAGCGTGTCGAGTATCCAGCCGCCGATGGTCTCACCCTTGTCGGCGAGCGCTACGAGGACGCCGAAAGGCGCTTTGCCCTGCGAGAAGTTCATCGTCCCGTCGAGCGGATCGACGATCCAGCACAAGTTGTCCTTGAGCTTTTCCATTACCGTGGGATCGGCGGCGACGGCCTCTTCGCCCACGACGCAGGCTTCGGGCAGGATCTGCGAGAGGCGCGCGGTCAGGATCGCCTCGCTCTCTTGGTCGGCGATGGTGACGACATCGTTCACCCCCTTGTCCATGATCTGGTCGAGCTCGAGCTTGCGGTAGCGCGCCTTGATGGCCCGGTCCGAGGCTTCGCGCATCACCGTCTCGACGGCGCGGGTCAGGGCAGGGGTGATCATGGGAGGGACCTTTCGGGTCTGGCTCAGGAGAGGGGGAGGGCGACGTGCTCTCGGTAGGCCGGGCGTTCCAGCAGGCGCTGGTACCAGGCATGGACGTGCGGCAGGTCGGCGGTTTCGGGTGCGAGCGTGAACCACGAGTGGATGAACGGGCCCATCGCGATGTCACCGACGCCGATCTGATGGCCTGAGAGCCACGGCGTTGTCGCAAGCTGCGCGTCCAGCACGGCCAGCAGTCGCTCACATGTGGCTTTCGAGGCGGCAATCGCGGCGGTGTCGCGCGCCTCTTCGGGCGTGCGCACGAGGCCAAGGTACATGTCCTTCTGCGCCGCGCCGTAGCCGGTCTGCCAGTCCATCCAGCGCTCGGCGAGGGCACGGTCGATGGGATCGGCAAGGTACCAGCGCGGGCCACCGTATTCGGCGGCCATGTAGCGCACGATACTGTTCGATTCCCACAAGGTCAGCTTGCCGTCCGCGATGGTCGGGATCAGCCGGTTGGGGTTTTGCGCAAGGTATTCCTCGGAAAAGCCGAAGGAGCCGCCCATGTCGATGCGTGTGAAGGCGAGGCCCAGTTCGGCCGCGAACCAGACGACCTTCTTCACGTTGTGCGAATCGGGCCGCCCCCAGATGCGGAAGAAAGGCTCGGTCATGGGGCGCTGTGCCTTAGCTGCGGTAGTCGGCGTTGATCGAGATGTAACCGTGCGTGAGGTCGCAGGTCCACACCGTCGCCTGGCCTTCGCCAAGGCCCAGGTCCACCTCGATGGTGACATCCTGGCCCTTGAGGTGGGCGGCGACCGGCGCCTCGTCGTAGTCGGCCAGCGGCAGGCCTTCCTTTGCGGCCCAGGTGCCGCCGAAGCCGATGGAGAGCGTGTCGCGGTTGGCCGGTTCGCCCGCCTTGCCCACGGCCATGACGACGCGGCCCCAGTTCGCGTCCTCGCCCGCAATGGCGGTCTTCACCAGTGGCGAGTTGGCAATCGCCATGCCAACCTTGCGCGCGCTCTCGTCCGAAACCGCGCCCGTCACCGAGACGGCGATGAACTTGTTGGCACCCTCGCCATCGCGCACGACGAGGTGGGCAAGCTGGCGGCACACGTCCTGGATGGCGGCGGCAAAGGCATCGGCGCCCGGGCTCTGCGCGGTGACGAGCGGCGCATTGCCCGCCTTGCCGGTCGCAAAGGCGAGCACGGTGTCGCTGGTCGAGGTGTCGGAATCGACCGTGATGCACGAGAAGCTGCGCAGGTTCGCGGCCGAGAGGCATTCCTGCAGGAAGGCCGGTTCCACCGCGGCGTCGGTGAAGATGTAGCCCAGCATCGTGGCCATGTCGGGCGCGATCATGCCCGAACCCTTGATGATGGCGCCCAGCGTGACCTTGGTGTCGCCGATCATGGCCGTGGCGCTCGCGCCCTTGGCGAAGGTGTCGGTCGTCGCGATGGTGTTGGCGGCCTCTTCCCAGGTGCACGGCGCGGCGGAGAAGGCCTTTTCAACGCCCTCGCGCGCCTTGTCCTTGGGGAGCGGCACGCCGATCACGCCGGTCGAGGAGACGAACACGTCCTCGCGCGCGCAGCCCAGGTTTCCGGCCACCTGATCCATGATCTGCTCGACCGCCTCGCGCCCGCGATAGCCGGTGAAGGCGTTGGAATTGCCTGCATTCACCACCAATGCGCGGGCGGTGCCCCGCTTCACGTTCTCGCGGCCGATCTCGACCTCGGACGAACAGCATAGGTTCTTGGTGAACACGCCGGCGACCGCGGTCCCCTCGGTAAAGGTCACGTAGGTGAGGTCGCAGCGCCCCCAGTCCTTGTACCCCGCGCGCACGACATGCGGGGTCACGCCTGCAATGGCAGGCACTTCGGGGAAGGGCTGGGCGAGCGGGCTGACGGGATGACTCATGGCAAAAGCGCCTAGCGCATGGCCCCGCAAGGTCAAGTATCGGCGAGGAAGCGGCCGAAATTTGGGACCAATTGCGCTTGGTAGTGGACAGTGGTGATGAGGGTTACTATCTCCCCGGCATGGCCAATCGCCTGCTATTGACCCTGCTTGCCCTTCTGACGGGCCTTGCCGCCCATGCCGAGGCGCCGCAGGCGCGCGCCGGTCAGGTGCCTTCCGCGCAGCAGGTGGCGCTTCTGGTCGAGACCGGACAGGCCCGGGCGCCGCGCGCGCCCGTGGCGCTGGCCCGTCTTCCCGAACCGGGGCTTCGCAATACGCGCCTTGTCGCGCTTTCGGCCCAGCCGGGACAGCCCGCTGCGCCGCGCGTTCGGGCCGCGCAGACCGGGATCGACCGCGCGCGCGAGTAACGCGGCCCACCAACATGAATTTCGCCGCCCCACCGGAGCGGCCTTTTCCGCGTGCGCCTGGTGTCCTGTGTGAGGGACTTTCGCGCCGCGTGATCATCGCATTTTCCAGATTCTCCTAAAAACAGGGATTCCCGCCATGCTCGGCGCACTCGTCAAGAACATCTTCGGCTCGTCCAACGAGCGCCACGTCAAGTCTCTGCGCAAGGTCGTCGACCAGATCAATGCGTTCGAACCCGCCATCGAGGCGATGAGCGATGAGGAACTGGCCGCCCAGACTCCCAAGTTCCGCGAGATGCTCGCGAACGGCTCCACGCTCGATGACCTGCTTCCCGAAGCCTTTGCCACCGTGCGCGAGGCTTCACGCCGCGTCTTTGGCATGCGCCACTTCGACGTTCAGATGATCGGCGGCATTGTCCTGCACCGCGGCGAAATCGCGGAAATGCGCACGGGTGAGGGCAAGACCCTGGTGGCAACGACCGCCACCTACCTCAACGCGCTGGAAGGCAAGGGCGTTCACGTCATCACCGTGAACGACTACCTGGCTCGCCGCGACGCCGAGGAGATGGGCCGCCTGCACAATTTTCTCGGCCTCACCATCGGCGTCATCGTTCCCAATCTCGACGAGTTCCAGCGCCGCGAGGCCTATGCCGCGGACATCACCTACGGCACGAACAACGAGTTCGGGTTCGACTACCTGCGCGACAACATGAAGCATGAGCGCAGCCAGATGGTGCAGCGCGACTTCAACTTCGCCATCGTCGACGAGGTCGACTCGATCCTGATCGACGAGGCGCGCACCCCGCTCATCATCTCGGGGCCCACCGACGACAAGTCCGAGCTCTACATCGCGGTCGACGCGGTGGTGAAGCAGCTCTCGGACGAGGATTACGAGAAGGACGAGAAGACCAAGAACATCACGCTGACAGAGGACGGCGTGGAGAAGGTCGAGCGTATTCTCGAGGCCGAAGGGCTGCTGGAAGGTTCCAACCTCTACGACGTCGAGAACACGCAGGTCGTCCACCACCTCGACCAGGCCCTCAAGGCCGTGGTCATGTTCAAGCGCGATACGGACTACATCGTGAAGGACGACAAGGTCGTCATCATCGACGAGTTCACGGGCCGCATGATGGACGGACGCCGCTGGTCGAACGGCCTGCACCAGGCGGTCGAGGCCAAGGAAGGCGTCAAGATCGAGCCGGAGAACCAGACACTCGCCTCGATCACCTTCCAGAACTACTTCCGCATGTACCCCAAGCTCTCGGGCATGACCGGTACGGCTGCGACCGAGGCGGCCGAGTTCTTCGACATCTACAAGATGAACGTCGTCACCATCCCGACGAACAAGCCGATTTCGCGCATCGACGAGGAAGACGAGTTCTACAAGAACACGATGGACAAGTTCGCGGCGATCGCGAAGCTGATCCGCGACAAGCATGAGAGCGGCCAGCCGGTGCTGGTGGGCACGGTCTCGATCGAGAAGTCGGAACTGCTCTCGGACTTCCTCAACAAGGAGGGCGTCAAGCACTCGGTCCTCAACGCCCGCTTCCACGAGATGGAAGCGCACATCGTGGCGCAGGCAGGCCGTCTGGGCGCGGTGACCATCGCCACCAACATGGCCGGGCGCGGCACCGACATCCAGCTGGGTGGCAACCTTGAGTTCCGGATCGAGGCCGAGCTTGCCGACATGCCCGAAGGGCCTGAGCGTGAAGCCGGTGTCGCCCGTATCAAGGAGGAAATCGCGGCCGAGAAGGCACAGGTGCTGGAAGCCGGCGGCCTGTGCGTGATCGGCACCGAGCGCCACGAAAGCCGCCGTATCGACAACCAGCTGCGCGGCCGTTCGGGCCGTCAGGGCGACCCCGGCCTTTCCAAGTTCTACCTGTGCCTTGAAGACGATCTCCTGCGCATCTTCGGCCCTGACACGCTGTTCTCCAAGATGATGAACAGCAACCTTGCCGATGGCGAGGCGATCGGTTCCAAGTGGCTTTCCAAGGCCATCGAGACGGCGCAGAAGAAGGTCGAGGCGCGCAACTACGAAGTGCGCAAGCAGGTCGTCGAATACGACGACGTGATGAACGACCAGCGCAAGGTCATCTACGAGCAGCGCTCGGACATCATGGACGCCGAGGCGCTCGACGACGTCGTGCTCGACATGCGCCACGACACGGTCAACACGCTGGTGGCCGAGGCCTGCCCGCAAGGCTCCTACCCCGAGCACTGGAACATCGAGGGGCTCAAGGAACGCGCGAAGGAAATCCTGGGCGTCGAAGCCCCCATCGATGCGTGGGTCGAGGAAGATGGCATCGATCCTGAAGGCATCGAGGAGCGCCTTGCCGAACTCGCCGACGCGCACATGACCGCCAAGATGGAGAAGGACGATCCGGCGATCTGGCGCCAGGTCGAAAAGTCGATCCTGCTCGATCGTCTGGACCACCACTGGAAGGACCACCTCGCCACGCTCGACGCGCTGCGCCAGGTCGTGTTCCTGCGTGCCTACGCGCAGAAGACCCCGATCAACGAGTACAAGCAGGAAGCCTTTGGCCTGTTCGACTCGATGCTCTCGGCGATCCGCGAGGATGTGACCCGCATCCTGGCGATCAGCGAACTGCGCATGCCCGAACCGATCCAGGAGCCGAGCCTCCCTGAACTGCCCGACTTCCTGACCGGGCATATCGATCCGCTGACGGGCCTCGACAATTCGAACGACGGCGACGGTTCGGCGCTCAATCCGGCGCTGTTTGGCTCGCTTGCGGGCAGCCCGCAGGCGACCGCAAGCCCGGGCGGCACGGCCGAGAACCCTTACGCGCACATGGAGCTCAGCCGTAACGCGCTGTGTCCGTGCGGTTCGGGCAACAAGTACAAGCACTGCCACGGCGCGCTCGTCTAAAGGTCCGACCGACCGGCCGGATAGAACGAAGGCCCGGCTCCCGCAGATCGCGGGAGCCGGGCCTTCGTGCATTCGGTGGTACCCGTGTGTCCGGCCCGCGGGTCAGACCGGCATGTCGATGAAGGTCCCGTGCGCGATGGTGTGGAGGTAGCTGTCCGCGTCCTCCTGCCCATAGGCGCTGGCCACCAGGGGAATGGCGCGCGCGCTGCCGATGTCGTCGGGCGTGTCCTCCGGCGGGGCCTGTGATGGCGTGAAGGTGCGCACAAGAGCCTGCCGGATCGCGCGGGCGTCCTCGGCGCTCAGCTTTCCGGTCGCCACGTCGCTGTCGATGCGCCGTGCGAGCGCGGTGCGGAAGGCGTCGGCATCGAGCGTGCGCGTGGCGATGGCGGCCGCTTCCTGGGTGAGGTCGCGTATCTCGCTTTCGACATAAGCTACCCTTTGCGCGGCAAGTCCGCTTCCACGCAGCAGGTTGGTCACTTCGGCCCCGGATACGACAGCACTGATGCTCATGTCCCTCACCTCGCGTTTCCCGTCGTTCGCATGATGGCACCGCAAAAAGATTGCAAAGCTGCAAGCAGGGTAGTCCGCAGAGTTCCGGGTGACGCTCAGGTGGGCTCGCGGGTGACCGGGTCGAACGGGGGATAGAGTTCATAGATTTCGAGGGCCGGATCGAAATGGTCCCAGGGCAGGGCGTCCTTGCCGCAGATCACGTTCTCGGGGGTCACTTCGCCGGGCTCGTCGAGCGATCCGGCCTGGACCATCACGTTCTCACCGGGTAGCGCGCCCGAGGTGAAGATACGCCCACCGCAGGTGCCGCAAAAGTGGCGGGAAACCGCGCCGCCGCTCTCTCCGGCGCTGGTGTATATCGACGGCTCACCGTCGATGTGAAGCTGGTCGCGCGCGATCCCGACGATGGTCGTGTGCCCGGTTCCGGTCGCCTTCTGGCAGTCCCGGCAACAGCACTGCGTCTCGAACAGGCTGGGGCCCGTCACGCGGTACCGGATCGCACCGCACAGGCATCCCCCGCCGTATTCACGGTTCGCTTTCAGCATCCTCTTTCCTCTTCCATTTCGGTTCTTGTCGTTGGGGGCAAGGCTACCAGCGAGGCCCCGGCCTGCCTACCGGCAAGAAAGGCCCTCAGAATGTCACACCCAGTTCCAGGGCAAGAGTGCGCGGGCGCGGGGCGAAGACCTGACGCGCGCCCAGCGAGGTGGCGAGCACCTGCTCGGGACGGTGCGTGTCGAGCGCGTTGCGCAGGCTGAGCGACAGGTCCCAGCCGCCCCGTTCCACACCCGCCGCCAGATCGAGGCTCGCCCGCGCAAGGGTTCGGGCATAGCTCGATTGCAGGGTATTGAACTGCGAGGCAAAGCCGCTCGAGGCCACGGCGTCGAGGCGTCCCCACAGCGTCGTGCCCGAGGCAAGGCGGCGCTCGTAGGCAAGGCCGAGCGAGGCGGCGAGGCGCGGTATCATCGGCACCCGGTCGCCTGCGAAAAGCTGGCCCAGCGTGCCGGCCCGTTCCTGGTCGCGGGCGACACGGGCGTCGGTCCAGCTGGCGGAAAGCGCGAGCGCGAGTTCGTCGCTGGCCTGCCAGTGCGCGTTCACTTCCGCGCCGTCGATCGCGATTGAGCCGATGTTGGTGTTGTAGACAAAGGCGCTGTTGGGGCTCGAGGCGTTGTAGATCATGTCCGACCAGCCGATGTGGTAGAGCGCGCCTTGCAGCTCGATCCCGGCGCGGGGGAGGCCAAGGCGCAGACCCACTTCGTAGCTGCGCAGCGCATCGGCGGCGTAGCTGCGGTTCTCCTCGCTCAGCGACGGGGTGATATTGACCCCGCCCGGGCGGAAGCCATCGGCCATCTGCAGGTAGGCAACGAGATCGGGGGAGGGGCGCCAGGTCGCCTGAAGCTTGAGGTTCGAGCCGCTCTCACGCGTGCTGAAGCGGCCCGGGGCAATGTCCGCGGTGCCGGTGATGAGGTTGGGCGTGAAGATGTCGCCCCTTGCGGTCTTGCCATAGTGGAACAGGCGCAGACCCGCGGTCAGGCGAACGCGCGGGGAAAGGTCGTAGGAGGCTTCACCAAACAGCGCGGTCTGGTTGAGGGCGGTCCAGATGGCCCGTGCCCCGGTCACGTCGAGCGGGCGTACCAGCAGGCCCGAGGCCGCATCGGCGCGTGCGGTGATGCTGTCGACACGGTCGCGCCGGGTCTCGGCAAAAAGTCCCAGGGTCAGGGACGTGCGCGCAAGGGCCTCGGTGTGGAAACGGACTTCTCCGTTCGCACTGGTAACCCACATCGGCTGATAGAGGATTGCGGGAAGGCGCGTGGCCACGAAGGCGCGATAGGCCTCCCATTGCGTCTGCGTGCAGCTGGCGCCCTGGCCAAGCCCGGCATGGCGCAGGCAGCTGGCCGGGTTGTCGACAAGCCCTGCTATGACGTCGCTGAAGTCGCTCTGGCGTAGGACCTTCCAGCGGTAGAAGGTCGCAAGTGCGGTCAGCGTCCCCCAGTCGCTGCGCCAGTCGAGAGCGGCGTTGGCGAGGTTGAGCGTGTTTGCATTGGGGGTGCGAACGGCAAGGTCATTGGTTCGCGCGCCGCCACGGTCATCAAAGAACTGCGCACCATCGCTGCGCGTCTCCTGGTGGAAGAACGAGACCTTGAGGTCGAGATCGGGCCCGGGTGTCCAGGCGAGAGCGATGCGGCCGCCCTGGCGCTCGGCCCCGCCCTGGTCGGCGAGGGCGAAGCGCGGGTGGTCGATATAGCCACCCGTCGTGCGGTCATAGGCCACCGCGCGCAGCGCAAGCGTGTCGGAGGCAAGCGGAAGGTTGATCATGGCCGAGACGTGATGGCCGGGGCTCCCATGCCGGGTAATCGAGGCCCCGCCGCGAATCTCGCCGGAAGCTTCCGTCGCGTCGGGCGTGTTGAAAAGGAAGCGCAGGGTGCCCCCCATCGAGCTGGCCCCGTACAGCGTGCCTTGCGGGCCGCGCAGGACCTCTATGCGGGCAAGATCGACCAGTTCGAGGTCAAGCGCGATACCGCCCGGATCGAAAGTCGTGCCCGAGGGGCCGCTGACGGGAGAATCGCCGTAGTAGACGCCGACGGTTGGCTCGCCGCGCCCGTAGACCCCGCGCAGGGTGAGGCGGCTGGCCGCG